>CAZDYW010000110.1:4405-7788 GCA_964509655.1 uncultured Anaerolineales bacterium | reverse complement strand
TCTCTTGAAGGTAGCCTTTCACGATAGAAAGCAGCACGAAACGGCCTTCGAAGGGAGCTGCGTGTCCGCCATGAGCGACGCATAGAGCAGTTTCGCCGTCGATACCACTGGCGTCACCAGAGAGATGCTGTCCTCCAACAACGACTTGCTGACTGGGACGAGACAGTCTCTGATCGTTAAAGTGCTGTTTTTACCTTAATGCGTCATAATACACCCTTTTGATTTGTCAACCAAATTCCGCCTGCCACAAATTCACTCATACCTCAACGCATCCACCGGATTCAGCCGCGCGGCGCGGACTGCGGGATACAGCCCGGCCAGCAAGCCAACCACCGTGGCGAAAATCAGCGCCAGTGCTACCAACCAGCCGGTGATCATAAAGAAGGTGCCCGTCATGGGAATCTCCTTCCAGCGCAGGTAGATCAAGATGGCCTCGTTGAGGCCCAGACCCAGCAGCCAGCCGCCGATGACGCCCACCACGCCGCCCAGCAGACCGATGAGGGCCGCCTCCACCATGAACAGCAGGCGAACGTCACTGGACGAGGCGCCGACCGCCTTCAAAACGCCGATCTCCCTGGTGCGCTCGTAGACCGACATGACCATCGTGTTGGCGATGCCGATGGCGGCCACCATCAGCGCCAGCCCGCCAATCGAGCCCAGCATCGTCTGCAGAATGACCATGGCCTTGTTCGTCGTCTGGAGCATCATCTTCAACGATTCGACCTGAAAGCCCCGCTCCTGGAGCACGTCGATGATCTGGGAAGCGTCATTCAGGGAGAGCGCCTTGACGATCAGCACATCGTAGCCCTCGTGCTCCAGAAAGTCGGGATCGTTGAACCACCAGGCGTTCAAGGCCACCATGTCCTCCAGGCCGACATAGGTCCTCGGGTGGCCCTCGTGGTAGGTATCGACCACGCCCACCAGGCGCAAGGGGAACTCCTGATTCTCGCCGCGCGGAGCGCTCAGCGTCAGCGCCACATCCTGCCCGATCAGGCTCTCGTACTCATCCTCATCATATCCCAGCGCCTCCAATGCGCGGGTGCTGACCACGATCACGCCATCCGCCGCCTCCGGGAGCTCCTCACCAGCCACTACTTCCGGGGCACCGGTGAAGGGATTGTTCATCCTGCTGTATTCGTTCGATTCCCGCACGTAGACGCGCAGGCTCTCACCGCCGAGCTTGAGATAGACCTTTGAGCCCCAGGGCTCATACATACGCGGATAGACCTTCTCCACATCCTCTCGCGCCCGCATCTCCTCGACCAGCTCCGGCGTGATGCGCAACGTCCGCTGGGGCTGGGCGAACTGGTTGAAAGCGTTGGTGTCCTCGGTGACGGGTCGCACCTCTATCGTCTCCAGGCCCACGCTGCGGAAGGTCTGCACAATCTCCCGCTTGACGCCGATACCCAGGGAGAGCATAGTCACGATGGTCAAAATGCCCACGGTCACGCCGACGGCGCTGAGCACGGTGCGCACCTTGTGACGGCTCAAGTTGCTAAGCGAGGTCTTCATCACATCCCTCAGCGTCACGATTCCACCTCCCCGTCGCGCAGCTTGATGATGCGGTCGGCGAAGGACGCCACCTCTGGGTCGTGGGTGACGGTCAGCAGAGTCAGCCCTTGCTCCCGATTGAGTGCTCTCAGCAATTGCATGATCTCGGCGCCGGTAGCGGTGTCCAGGTTGCCGGTCGGCTCATCGGCCAGGAGGAGGGCCGGTCGGCCCACCAGAGCGCGGGCGATGGCCACTCGCTGCTGCTCGCCGCCGCTGAGCTGGGTGGGCCGATGGCTCAAGCGCAGCCCCAGCCCGACCCGCTCCAGGAGCGCCCGCGCACGCTTTCGCCGCTCCCGCTCGGAAACTCCGCTGAACATGAGGGGCAAGGCGACGTTCTCCTCGGCAGTCAGGCGCGGCAAAAGGTTGAAGGTTTGGAAGACGAAGCCCACGTGTCGGCGGCGATGTTGTGTCAGAGTTTCTTCGTCACTGCTGCTCAACTCGGTACCGTTGATCCAAATCTGACCGCTGGTCGGCCGATCCAGCCCGCCGATGAGGTTGAGCACGGTCGACTTGCCGGAGCCCGAAGGCCCCACCAGAGCCACGAACTCCCCGCGAGCGATGGTCAGGTCCACGCCACGCAGCGCGTCCACGAAGCCGCCGCCCATCTCGTAGCGGCGGGTCAGGCCCACCGCGCGCACGACAAGGTCCATAGTTTTCTCCTCACAGGACGCCAAAGAAACCCGGCTTTTCTCAAAGCCGGGTTTCTCACCCTCGCGTCAGATTACTGCAACGATTCGGCCACTTTCAGGACTTCTTCCTCGCCGATGCGCCCCGCGATAACGCGCGTCACGCCGGCCTCCTCCCAACTCAGGAAGCTGTTGCCCTGATCGTCCGTGACCAGCGTGGCGGTCTGCCCACGCACGGAAACCTCGACAGTCTGACCGGCGGGGACACTCCCGGAAGCCTCGCTCGACCCCTGCATAATGGTGAAGGAAGTCGCGGCGTGGTCATAGCGGAAGACGAAGCCGCCGTTCACCGTAAAGACATCGATCAGCGTCGCCTCTCCAGGGACGTAGGAAGGGGTCAGCAAATCGAAGTCGGCCTGCGCCTGGGCCTCTTCCAGGGTGAGGTGTGTCGGCTCCATCTCCTCCAGATCCCCGACATCGACCACCTCCGCGCCTTCGGGAATCTCGAACTGGAAGCGTTCGTCGGCAATACCGGTGTTGAACTCGAAGGAGCGGACGCGCATATGGGCCTCGCCCACTAGGTCGCCGATGAAGTGGGCCTGGAGCACAACCCAGCGCTCCTGATCCACCCAGAGCGTGACCTCGCCGCCCATTGGCAAGAAAGCTTCCTCACCCTCCTTCGGCGTGAGGCTGAGCTTGTAGGTCGCCACGCCGGCCACATCTTCCTCGCCCACCAACTCCACGTCGCTCGCATCCAAGGCCTGCTGGATGATCTCCTCCATACTCTGGATCATCTGGCGGGGATCGCTCAGATCATCCGGAACTGTGTCGCTGATCAGCACCTCGTTCGAGCGCGGGTCGTAGGCCCAGGCCTGGCTCCCGTCGGTCACGCTGACCGCGCCCACCAGGTCCTCATCGCCCTCCCCGGCCTCGAGTACCTCGATGCGGAGCTGATTGGGCCGCTTCTCCCACATCTCGAAGACCAGGTCCATCTCCAGTCCCTCGCCCTGGGCGCTGAACTCCAGGACGGCGTGGGCGTCCTCGGTGCTGGCCTCGACCTCCTTCATCTTGGCCACGATCTCCTCGGCCGTCGGCTGATTCTGGCACCCGCTCAGCGCCAGCGAAAGCGCCACCAATAAACTCAATCCGATCCACAACATTCTCTCGTTCATCTGTCACTCCTTATTTCTATTACGTTTTACGTTT
>CAZDYW010000110.1:0-4305 GCA_964509655.1 uncultured Anaerolineales bacterium | reverse complement strand
TTCACGCTTCACGTTTCACCATCCCCAATATACCAGACAACTGTTGCGCCCTGATGACAGGAGTGTTACCCAAAGATGAACAATTGTTACAGCGGCAGCGTGAACCAGACGCGGGTGCCTTGACCGACGCCGTCGCTCTCGATGCCCATCCGCCCGCCGTGTACCTCCACGATGGCCCGCGCGATGGTCAGCCCCAGACCGGTGCCGCCCTTCCCGCCGCTGTAGTAAGGCTCGAAGGCGCGGGGCTGCTCCTCCTCGCTCATCCCGCGCCCGTTGTCCCGCACGCCGATCTCAAGCTCACCTTCGCGCTGCGTCACGCTCAACTCCACCCGCCCGCCGTTTGGCGTGAACTTGATGGCATTATCGAGCAGGTTGAGCGCCACCCGCTGCACGCGATCCGGGTCGGCGGAGACGGTCGGCAAATCGGCGGGGATATCGGCGCTCAGGTCGATGCCGCGATGACGCGCCCGCTCCGCGCTCAGCGTGACGGCGTCGCGGAGGATGGCGCCGACATCGACCGGACGGCGGGTCAGCTCCAGACGCCCGCCCTGCCAGCGCGAAAAATCGAGCAACTGATTGACCAAACGGATCAAGCGGTCGGCCTCGCGCTCGGCGAGCTCCAGGGAGTGACGCTCATCCGGCCCGGCGCGGTCGATCAGGTTGATCAGCAGGCCCTTGATAGCGGTCAGCGGAGTGCGCAGATCGTGGGAAATCTCGCCGATGAAGCGCACACGGGCGGCCTCCAAATTCTCCAGCCGCTGGGCCATGCGGTCGATGCTCCGCGCCAGTCGCTCTATCTCCCTGCCGCCGGACGGATAATGGCCCAGCTGAACGTCCAGGTCACCGGCGGCGATGCGACCGGTGGCCCGTTCCATCTCGCGGATCGGACGGCTCATCCGCCGGGCCAGAAGCACGCTGACCAACAGGGATACCAGGGCGGCGATCAAGCCTATCGCCAGCAGAATGTAGCGCAAGGAGGTCAAGAAACGCTCGCTGCCCAGCGTGGATTGGGAAACCTCGACGACGCCGATGGTTTGCCCATCGACCAAAATTGGCCGCGCGGCGTAGCGTCGATGGGGCAGGTCGCGGCTGGGCTGCGTGAATACGGTCGGGCTGCGGTAGCGGAGCTCGCTCAGGGCGGCGTGGCTGGGCTGCGGGCCGATGTCCTGCGTGGAGGCCAACAGCCTCCCGTCGCTGGCGGCGAAGATGCGCACGTTGAGATCGAGCTGGGAGGCGAAAAGCTCGACGATAGTGGAGGAAAATCCGGCCAACGTCCGCTCATCGGGGGCCAATTGGGCGGCGTAGGAGGCGTGGAAATCGGCCTGGGCGGCCAGCTCCTGCTCCGCACGGTTGCGGAGATAAAGGCCCGTGGAGAGGTATAGCGCCGCGCCGAGGATGACCAGGAGGCTCAGGGTAGTGAGAAGATAGGCCGTGGTCAACCGCCAAGCCATGCTGCGGCGTTTCATCGCCATTCATACCTCACCATTCAGAAATCCTCGGCCAAGCGGTAGCCCACGCCCCACTCGGTGAGGATGACCTCGGCCTGGGGAGCGATAGCTTCCAGTTTGGCCCGCAGCCGACGCACATGCACGTCTACGGTGCGCTCGTCGATGTAGCTATCCTCGCCCCAGACGCGGGATAGAAGCGCGTCGCGGGTGAATACCCGTCCCGGGCTCTGGGCCAGGGAATGGAGCAGGTCATACTCCTTGGGGCGCAGGTCGAGCAATTGGCCCCGGAACCAGGCGCGTCGGCGGGGATGATCGAAGCGCAAGCCCTCTTCAGAATCGGCCCCGGAAGTGGCCTGTAGATGCGCCAGCTTGGCTTCCACGTCCCTCAGCTCGGCCCGACGGCGCAGCAAGGCCCGCACCCTCGCGCTCAGCTCGCGCGGGTTGAAGGGCTTGACCAGGTAATCATCGGCCCCCAGCTCCAGGCCCACGATCTTGTCCACGTCCTCATCACGGGCGGTGAGCAGGATGATGGGCATTTTGTGGCCCTCGGTTCGCAAGCGCCGCAGCGTCTCGAAGCCGTCGATGCCGGGCAGCATTACGTCGAGCACGATCAGATCAATCAGATCGACGGGATCGGCCTCGACTTGCGCCAGAGCCTCCTCGCCGCTGGCTACCGCCTGGACGGTGAGTCCCTCTTGTTCCAGCCGCTGCCGCACGACGGCGACGATGGCCGGCTCGTCATCTACAACTAGAATGTGCGCCATTTTCCTCCTCCGGAGCACGATCACGAAAGTTATTATAGCCGTCAATGCATGAGCGTCAAGAAATGTGGACAAAGGGAAAGTAACAGTCCGCGATGGATAACCGGTTGCTACTCCATCTCCCTGTGCTATAATCCACACCGTGTCCACAAAGAATCGCTCCTTCGGCCTCTACGTCACCGCCTTCATCGGCGGGCTGGTCTCACTGGCCATCGAGTTGGCCGCCTCCAGTTTGCTGCGCCCCCACTTTGGCACCGCCAACCTGGTCTGGGCCGCCATCATCGGCCTGATCTTGCTCTACCTGGCGCTCGGTTATTCTATCGGCGGAAGCTGGGCCGACCGTTCCCCCCATCGCGTCACGCTCTATCAGATCATCGCCTGGGCCGGATTTCTGATCGGCGTGATCCCCTTCGCCGCGCAACCGGTGCTGGCGCTGGTCGCGCCCGGACTGGAAAATTTCAAGGTGGCGCTGGTGGGCGGGGCCTTCGTCGCCGTGCTGATCCTATTCAGCTTGCCGGTCACGCTGTTGGGCTGCGTCTCCCCTTTCATCATCCGCTTGGCGATGGAGGATGTGGAGAGCGCCGGGCAAGTGTCCGGGCGCGTTTATGCCATCTCGACCGCCGGTAGTTTTCTGGGGGCTTTCCTGCCCGATCTGCTGCTCGTGCCCGCTATTGGCACGCGCAACACATTTATCCTGCTCTCACTGACTCTGCTGGCGGTGGGCATCATCGGGCTGGCCCGCAGTCGAAGCCCGCGCCGTTCGCTGCTCTATCTCTGGATGCCCGTAGTTATCCTCCTGCTGGCGCTGATGCTGCGCGTGCGACCGGTCAAGGCCACGGAGAACGTGATCTATGAGACGGAGTCGGGCTACAATTTCATCCAGGTGGTGGAGGATGAGGACGGCTGCCGCCGCTTGCTGCTCAACGAAGGCGGGGGGATCCATTCCGTCTACTGCCCCGACCGACTCCACACGCCGGGGCCGTGGGATTATTTTCTCATCGCGCCCTATTTCAATCCCCAGCCATACACGCCCGACCGTGTGGAGCGCGTGGAGCTGATCGGCCTGGCTGCTGGCACCATGGCCCGACAGTACACAGCGGCCTACGGGCCTCTGCCCATCGACGGGGTGGAGATCGATCCGCAGATCGTGCGCGTGGGACGGGAGTACTTCGCGATGAATCAGCCCAACCTCAACGTGGTCGTGGCCGACGGTCGCACCCACCTGGCCCACACCGATCAGCGTTACACCGTCATCGGCGTGGACGCCTACCGGCTGCCCTACATCCCGCCCCATCTGACCACGGTGGAGTTTTTTCGCCTGGCACGCGCTCACCTCACGTCGGATGGGGTGATGGTCATCAACGTGGGCCACACGCCGGGGGATTACCGCCTGGTGGATGCGATGGTGGCGACTCTGCTGGAGGTCTTCCCCGCCGTCCACGTGATCGATGTGCCGAACAGCTTCAACGCTGTTGTCGTCGCCACGGTACAGCCCAGCACAGCGGATAACCTTCAGGCCAACCTGTCCGGCCTTGAGGAAGCGCCCTTACTTCAGGCCACAGCGCAGCGAGCGCTGGCTAACTTGCGCCCGACGAGGTCGAGCGACACCGTCTTCACGGATGACCGCGCGTCCATCGAGCTGATGACCAATATGTTGCTTCTTGATTTCCTGTTGGGGGAAAAGTGAAATTTTGGAAGGGGAAACTTACAGGCTATGGAGAGAGGACCTCAAAATCCTTTGACCGTTCCCGCAACCGGGTACGGGCGCGGCGACAGCGGGGACACTCTATGCCCCGATATTCAGTGCCACAGGTGCGGCAGAGCTTGAGCGGCATTGGCCGTCCCCCGTTTTCCATCGGAGTGGCGATCAGCACAATCTCCTGATCCTCATATTTGTTCAACCATTCACTCAACTGCTCATCGCCGACCTTCCAATTGCCATTCTCACCGCCACGTTGCAAACGCCCCTCGACGACACTCGAATCTAACTCATAAGCAGCCGTCGCTAACTCGCGAATGCTGGCTTTCCGATAGGCTGGCATAATCCATACCTCCTGGTAATGCGTAATACGTATTGCGTAAAACGTAATGCGTAA
>CAZDYW010000109.1:0-7789 GCA_964509655.1 uncultured Anaerolineales bacterium | reverse complement strand
AGCCACATTTAGGGACAAAGTGACGCTGTGCCACAATATGCGGGGATTTGGCAATCCCCTCAGAGCGAAATCCTAGAGACCCAACGTATTGACGAGGAGCCTCAATGGCGCATCGCGCTTGGGGCGCCGATTATTCTCGCGCGATGGTGTCGGAGATTGAGATGTCGATGGGACCTATTTCTTCGACCTCCAAGTGTAACTTGATATTGTGGGGTTCGGAGTTATCGAGGGTGATGTCTGTGACTCGAAGCTTTACGGTCGCGCCGATGGGGAAGTGAAACGGCGCTTCCTTGGATATTTTCGTGGCTAAGCGCTCCTTGCCCTGTGGGGAGATGATGGTAATTTGGTCGTTTTCTATGGCTTGACCATCTATGTTGATGCCATGGCAATTAGTGATGGTAGCGGGAGCTGCGATGTTCTTTAGTTTGAAGGAGATGCTATCCCCTTCGGTGCGAAGAGATTTTCTGACGTAGAGCTTTTTCAATATAGCTTGTGGAACTATAGGCATAGTTTGCCTCCTTTGATAGTATTTTTAGCATAAAGGTGTTAAGTTTGCAAGTGGGGCAGTGTGTCCTGGGCTGGAGTTGCGAATCTGGGAGAGTAATAAACCTGACTGTAACACAACTGTAATGCAATTTGTGGAGGGAGTATGGGATAATTTCATGGTAGCATAAACTTATTGATCATAAGGTGTCAATGATTACACGTCATCTGGGGAATGTGAGTGAGTCTCCGGTTATGGTAGGCTTGGCCCTGCTTTGCTGGGGAATCGTTCTGAGACTCGGTGTGCTCACGTGGCAGCGTGAACGCGGGGATGAAGCCACGGATTTACTCATCGCTGGTGTGCCCTGGCTGGCGCTGCGCACGGGCTTATCCATTCTCGGTGCGCCGTTCGTGCGATGGCCTGGGAGCGGATGGCTTACCGCCGCGTTGGATTGGTTGGGGCTGATGTTGTTGATCTGGCCCCTTCTCTCTCCTCCTCTCTCCGTGCGGCGTGCAGATCAGTTGGTCGGCGCCGGGATGATGGGCGCTGCCTTGATGTGCGGGGCGGCGGTGTGGCAGGGTGTGCGCGGCGCACTAGGGCTAGCCATCGCGCCCGCTTTTGTAATCACTTGGGCACATGCTGCCTTGGTGCTGGCGAGCGTGGCGACGCTCCATATCGCGCATCGCTCGACCCGACAGCGATTCTGGTGGGTGACGGCTTTTGTCATGCCCTTGGTCGGACTCATCGGCTTGCTGAAGCCCCGCTGGGCCAGACTATGGCTCCCCTCCGCCTCGACCGCTCTAGTCGCCGCTGTCTGGGCCATCGTCTTTGCTGCGCGTCTCTATTGGCCGGAGTTTAATTTTTCTGCGATGAAGCGCCCTCTTCGCCGCGAGTGGGAGCTTGACCGACTACGTGCTATTCTGGAGAACATAGCCGATGGGGTTATTATGGCCGATGCCGAGGGCCGTGTGATCCTGGTCAACGAGGCCGCCATTGATATCCTGGGCCTGGAGCGGAGCAACGTGTTGGGGGAATCTCTGATACCCTTGATAGAAAACATGGCGCAGATTCGCAAAACGGGTATCATGAAGCATGTTGCAGAAGGCTCTCGCGACGGCGAGGGAGCTATGCTGGAAATGTCGGACCAAGTGGTCCAAGTGAGTATAGCCTCGTTAGATGCTGCGGAAAGCGCGTCGCCGAGTGTGGTGGCAGTGCTACGTGACGTCACTGCCCTGGTGGAGGCGGAGGATGAGCGTGAGCGTTTGTTGAGCGAGTTGGAGGAACAGAACCTGCAACACGAGGAGGCGATGAAGAAGCTGCGCGAACTGGATCAGCTCAAATCCCAGTTCATCGCCAATATGTCCCACGAGTTGCGCACTCCACTGAACGCCATCATCGGTTTCTCCGGCTTGATGTTGAAGGAGATTGAGGGGCCTCTGACCGATACTCAGCGTACGGATCTGAGCACTATTTTCAGCAGCGGCAAGCACCTGCTGGGTTTGATCAATAGCATTCTCGACATCAGCCAGATTTGGGCTGGTAAGATGTCCTTGAACTTGAGCGCGATGGATTTGTCCGAGGTGATTGATGAGGCAATGACCATCGCGGAATCACGAATTGGTGATAAGCCTATTGGCTTGGTGCGAGCGCTGCCTTCCGAACTGCCATCGATCTGGGCCGATAATACGCGCATCCGCCAAGTGTTAGTCAATCTTCTGGTCAACGCTGTGAAGTACACGCCGGAGGGACAGATCACCGTTTCTGCATCGGTCAACAAGAGCAGTGTCACCGTTAGCATATCTGATACTGGCATTGGAATCCCTCCGGAGCATCAGCGTACGATTTTCGAAGCTTTCAGCCGCGTTGATAATTCCAGCACACGTAGTGTGGACGGATTGGGGTTGGGGCTGTCCATAAGTCAGCAGCTCGTCGAACTGCACGACGGAGAGATCGCGGTGCAGAGTGAGCCTGACGTCGGCTCGACATTTTCCTTCAAATTGCCCATCGCTGGTCCGAAGTCTGGGAATGGGGGGAAGGAGGCTATCCGCCGAGGGTTAAGGGCGGCGGTGGAGAAGCTGAAGTGAGCAGATTCAAGAAAGTGAGCGGGAACTATGAATCGAGAGACAGTGCTGGTCATTGAGGATAATCGTGATATGCGGGCTTTCCTGCGCAATGCTGTTTTGGAGCCAGATGGCTATCAGGTCTTGTTGGCCCACGATGGCAAGGCGGGGCTGGAGCACATCTTGGAGGATGTGCCGGACTTGATCCTGATGGATCTCCACTTGCCGCGCATCTCCGGCCTGGAGTTGATGAGTTTGCTGCATCAGAAGGGTTATCAGATACCCACAATTGTGATCAGCGCCTATGGCTCTGAGGATTCGATCTTGCAGGCTTTTCGTCTCGGGGCGAAGGATTTCTTGCAGAAGCCATTTGCAACTGACGAGGCCCGGGACGCCATCGAAAACGCTCTGATGGAGGAGCGGCTGCGGCGCGAGAAGGAGAACTTGACCAAGGCACTGGCCCTGGCTAACCGTCGGCTTCAGCAACAGGTGCAGCACTGGATGTCGCTCCATGATCTCGCACAGGCCATCACATCCACGCTGGACGAACCGGAAATATTCAGGCGCGTGATGGGGAACGTCAATAAAATTCTGCAAGTGGAAGCGGGCTCCCTTCTGCTTCTGGAATCAGATAAAGAGGAATTGCAATTTGCAGTCACGCTGCAAGGAGATGCAGTGCAGTTCTCCGATTTTAGCATCAAAGTGGGACAGGGCATCGCCGGGTGGGTGGCTCAACACGGCGAGCCGCTCTTAGTTCCCGATGTGGAGAATGACCCACGTTTCTACAAAAAGGTAGATCACGCCACTGGCTTCCAGAGCCGCTCGATATTATGCGTGCCGCTGAAAGCCAAGGAGCATACCATCGGTGTGCTTGAGGTGATCAATAAGCTGAGTGGGCCGGAGAGTCCCTCATTTACCCAGGGAGATATGGAACTGTTGAAGATGATGGCCTCCTGGGTCTCCGTCGCGGTTGAGAACGCGCGACTGAATCGAGCTGCGCGAAAGGCGGCGGCGACGCAGGCCCTCAAGCAAACCGTGACCACGTTGGCCCATTACATCAACAATCGGCTGATGTCCTTCTCGCTCGAAATGGACTCGCTGGAGAGCGATGGGCTTTTGGACCCTGATGCCATAAATTCTTTGCTAGATTCGGCTCGACAGTGTATCCGAGAAGTATCAGCCGTAGTCAGTGCGCTGGATCGCTTGGGGGAAATCCGCACGGTGCCCTATGTGGGCGCGGAGAGGATGATAGATATTGAGGAGCCCTTGAAAGAACAATTACGTCGCCTCGAAGAGCGGCGCTAATACTTGCTTTGCGAAAGGTTTGGGGGGGCAGAACCGGTGGTCTGAAAGCCACCGGTTCTGCTTGTCTTGATGGAAATGTGACCCGTTTCTTACCGCTGCCGGAATTATCCGGTCATTTCTTTAATCTGCTTGCTTATTTCCTCAATTTGCCCGACGGTATCCTTGGCATTGCGCAGCTTGTCCAATTGATCGTGCCAGAATCCGGAGCCAGCGGCAGCTCCAAGTCCACTGAGCGCGATGCCTGGCTTGAGCCTTAGCAAAAAGCTCAGAATTTTACTGAGCACACCAGCCGGGGTTTGTATGTGCCAGCCCAACAGATCGCCAATGGTGTACCACTCTACGGCCTGACCGGCCTCGTTCATGTGGCGGAAGGCGGCAGCAGCGTTGCCCAGTATCGGCTCGAGAAGCTGAATTGCGTCTATTCTCAACATAGCGGCCAGTAAGATTCCCACTACCACCGAGAGGATGCGCAGCCATGCGATGCGATTGTTCTCCTGATCCTTGTGATGTGTTTTTTCCTCCAGGATGCGGCGGGCGGCCTCCTCCATGGTGAGCACAGGATCGAAGGACTTGTGCCGACCAAGGTTTTCTAATCGCTCACGTAGAGTTTCGCCCTTGGGTAGCTTGCCCTTCAACCAAGCCCAAGCGTATTGTAAAAGAGCCGGAATCCTAAATATGAGGGCGAGTGGGGTACGTAACCAGGCTGGGAGCCATCCAATACCCTGGATGGTGTGTGCTGTATTGAGCGCGCTGTCGCGCAGCCAGCGCCAGAACTTACGCAGCGGGCCTTGGAGGTTGTAGTTCTCCTCCCGCACGGCGTCGAACAGCGTGGATACCGAGTGCAGGTAGGTGTTGACTTCAGCGATGTTGGAGGCATCTTCCTCTTTAAGGCGTGTGAGCGCCGTTTCCAGCCAATCGCGAAGCTCTTCTGTGTTCAGGTCAGGATCGATCTTCTTCAGCTTTGGCTCCAGACGGTACCAGCTTCTTTCAAGTGCCTCTTCGGCTGAATAGATGGCCAGGCTCTTGAGCGTATTCGATAGCTCATCGCGCACTGCGTGGCGCACTTGCTCAGCTTTATCCTCGAACTGGAGCGTGATTCTTTCTAGTTCTTCCAATCGCTCGCCGACCTGTTGTTGAGCTTTTGAATTGGCCCCCATATCTTCTAAGGCGCCGGGCAGCCAGTCCCGCAAATCACTGAGGGCCTCCGTGGCTGTCGTCTTCCGCTTGAGCCCAAAGATAGGACGCACGGCATCGATTATCACCTCGGCGCCAACGGCCAGGACGGTCATCATCGCAGCGTAGAGCCCCAGCGTTCCGAGCACTGCCCCGACGTTCTTGCCCTCCTCGACGCCGGTACCATCCTCGGCGTGGGCGACCGGCGGCGCCAGCGCGACCAGAAGCATCAACACTAAAAGAGCAGCAATTAAGTATTTCATTCTTCTTCTCCTCTGCAATCCGCAATCTGCAATCCCTATGGCAAGTAAATGTGAGGGTCTACCGGACGGTCTTGGTAGCGCAGTTCAAAATGGAGGTGGGGGCCGGTGGAGTAGCCGGTGGTGCCCGCTCCTCCCAGGAGTTCCCCTTGCCGCACATCCTGCCCGTTTTCGACGCTGATCTCCGAAAGGTGAGCGTAATAGGTGCGCCAACCGCCCTCGTGATCCACGATGACGAGATTGCCATAACCTCCGCCCCAGTCGGCGAACACGACTACGCCGTCGGCGATGGACACGATGGGGTCCCACATCCGGGCCGCGATGTCGAGCCCAATGTGGCCGGGGTTGCGCGGATCGTGAAAGGTCCACCCGGAGATGGCCCGGCGCACTGTGGGCCATTGGAACTGCTGATCGACGATAGCGGGCGCATCCATGTCGGATGGGTTGGGGGGCGTCGCCGTCACCCGTAGCGGCGAGGTCTCGTCGAGGGGCTGTAGTGTCCCTGGTGTGGTCGACGCGCTCGCCGCGCCGAGCGCCAGCACGAGGGAGTAGCGCCCTGGTGCGCCCTGGGTGGGCATCACTTGTACCTGGTAAAGGCCATCGGTCGGCAATTTCGCTTCGGACAGGTAGGGAGGCAGGAAGACGGAGCCCTCCTGCTCGATCATGGCTGTTCCATCAGGGGTCAGCAGGCGGACTGCCAGCTCGGCCTCGACGCCGGAGCCGCTGCCGGGATGGAGCCACATCTCGATGGTGAGCGATTGGCCCGCGCGTCCCTGGAACTGCCACGTGTCCGCAGTCTCCGCGTCCAATGAGCCCTCCGCCGGTTCCCCCGGTATCATCCAGGAGACATTCGGCGGCGGGGTCGGAGTCTCGGTTGCATCGGGGAGCGCCATGGATGGCATAGTCCATTGACGCGCCATCACCGATCCGGCCAGGTATGCTCCTGCTGCCAGCATAGCGGCCAGGGCTGCCCACATCAACAGTGAAAGAGGATTACGCCCGTTTACCATCGAGTCCATTTGCTCATTTTTTCGTCTATCGTTTTACAACTTTCCCCTGCATATCCGGCGGCACTTCCACATCCACAATGTCCAGCACAGTAGGGGCCACGTCCATCAACTGCAAGCCCTCCACGTACCGCCCTCCATGATCCTCGCGTGGATCCCACAACGTGAAGATGCCATTCTGAGCGTGATTGGCATCGTCCGGGCCGGTGTCATTCTCGAACGTGTAGATGTCAGGCAGGCCGAATGAGCCCACCGAGCGCCAGCGCAGGTTGCCGAAGTAGACCAGCAGGTCAGGCGGCACGTTGCGCACCGTGTGGTAAAGGTCCTGCGGCTTGAAGGCCACCGAGCCCATCGGTTTGCCCTCGTGGTCGACGATGGCCTCGATGCGCTCCTTCAGTTCATCGCGCACTTTCTCATACTGATCGGCTGGCACCTTGCCCTGTGGCTCGCGCCCCTCGACGTTCATGAAGATGCGGGCGTAATAGCCGCCGGCGCCCCACGCGGTCGTCTTCTCCCAGTCCACCTCGACCTTCTCAAAGGGCACCAATCCCTCATATGGTGGATCGTCCTTTAGCACCAGCAAGCCCTCGCGCCGCAGCCATTCGTTGACGGCAAAGCCACCATCCATCGCCTGGGCGCCGTGATCGGAGACCACCATCACCAGCGTGTCATCGTCCAGCAACTCCATAATCTCGCCCATCTCGCGATCCAGATAGCGGTAGTAAGCGGGAATGGCGTCCTCGTAGCGATTGCCCGGCTCATGCCTGTGATGAGAGGGGTCCCAGAATTTCCACATCCCGTGGTGAAGGCGATCCAGGCCGATCTCCACGAACATGAAGAAATCCCAAGGCTTCTCTTGCAGCAGATACTTGATGACCGTGAAGCGCTTCTCGGTCATATCCTGAATCTGCTTGAGGAGAAAGTCCTTGTCCTCGGTGCGGAAATGGGGCACGTCCACATCATAGGGCACACCGTCCAGCACGCGGTCGATCTCGTGGCGCAGTTCGTTGGGGTAAGTGTATTGCCGGTCAGTGCTGGGGGTGAGGAAGCTGCTGATCAGGTGACCTTTGAGCGGCTTGATGGGATAGGTCTGCGGCACGCCGACGACGATGGATTCCTTATCGGTCTCGCCCAGCACATCCCACACGCGCTTCTCGTGGATGGCGTTGCCGGTGGCGATGTTCATCCTATCGTATGAATGATCGGCGCGATTGCGGAAGCCGTAGAAGCCAAGCGTGCCCGGATCCTTACTGGAGAGCATCGAGGTCCAGGCCGGCACCGTGATGCAGGGGATGGAACTGGAGAGCGGCCCGTAGATGCCCTCGTCCATCATGCGGCTCAGGTTGGGCAGTTGATCTTTCAAGCCCAGCTCATCTTCAGCGCCGGTCTTGAACATCACGTTCGGCGGGGCGCAATCAAGCCCGGCCACCAGGACTTTGCGGGGTGTGCGACCCTTGAATAATCTTCGTAACATAAGTTTCCTTTTGAAACGTGAAACGT
>CAZDYW010000108.1:0-7914 GCA_964509655.1 uncultured Anaerolineales bacterium | reverse complement strand
GAGACCCGCCCCTACGTGGATAGTATTATGGATGAGAATACGCAACGAGAATATCCCCAGGAATGGGCGCATGGTGGCAACGGTGACGCGAGTGTCCCGCCGCCGCAGCGCCCCGGCTACGTACCACCCGGCTCGACGCCGCCGCCGGAGCCTCCCGTCACGACCACACCGCCACCTCCGCCCCGCAGGGGAAACAGGCTGGTCAAAATAGTATTCGCCGCTGTGGCCGCCTTCGTGCTGCTCTTCTTCCTGGCGGTCGCCGCTGCGGTCTTCGGCTACGCTACCATCGCGAGGGAGCTTCCCGCACCGGCGGAACTACAGGAGCGCCAGACCGAGTTCGTCAGCAGCAAGATTTATGACCGCGACGGCTACCTCCTTTACGAGGTGATGGATCCCCACGGTGGACGGCGCACCTACGTATCCCTGGAGGATATTTCCCAGCACGTGATCAACGCCACCATCGCCACCGAGGATCGCGACTTCTGGCTCCACCCCGGCTTTGACCCCATCGCCATCGCCCGCGCCATCTATTATGTGCTGACCGAGAGAGAGATCGTATCCGGCGCCAGCACTATCCCGCAGCAGTTGGCGCGAATGGTGCTGCTCCCCGATGAGCGTTTCGAGCAGAGCGCCCGGCGCAAGATTCGGGAGATCGTCCTGGCCGCCGAGCTGACGCGCGTCTATCCTAAGCAGACTATCTTGGAGATATACCTCAACGAACTCAATTATGGCAATCAGGCCTACGGCATCCAGGCCGCCGCCGAGACTTACTTCAACGTGGACGCGGCCGATCTCACGCTGGCGCAGGCTTCCTTCCTGGCCGGGCTGCCACAGGCTCCCGCCGCGTATGACCCCTTCGGCAATGGGCTCGAACGGGCGCTCGCCCGCCATGAGGATGTGCTGGCGCTGATGGTCGAAGATGGTCACATCAGCCAAGAGGCGGCGGAACAAGCGGCCGCCGAGATGCGCGTCTACACATTCGGAGCGCCACAGCTCGATCTGACCACAGCCCCGCACTTCGTCTTCTACGTGCGGCGCATTGTCGAGGATATGTACGGGCCGAACGCGCTCTACCGCGGCGCGGGCCTGCGCATTTACACGACGCTCGATCTGGAGCTGCAAAAGCTGGCCCGACAGACGGTCTATGATGGCGTGACCGGTGTCGCCGACCGAGGGGCTACCAACGGCGCGCTGGTCGCACTCGATCCCAAGACCGGCCATATTTTGGCGCTAGTCGGCTCGGTCGATTTCCACGATGAGGCCATCGATGGGCAGGTCAACGTAGCGCTGCGTTGCCGCCAGCCGGGCTCCTCCATCAAGCCACTCACCTACGTGGCGGCCTTCGAGCGCGGCTGGACGCCGGCCACGGTGCTCTGGGACGTGCGCACCGAGTTCCCCGATGGGGCCAATCCACCCTACGTGCCGCTCAACTACGACCGCAAGTACCACGGCCCGGTGCCCTTGCGGGATGCGCTGGCCAACTCCTACAATGTCCCGGCCGTGGAAGCACTACAGTTTGTGGGCGTCGATGGCCTGCTGGAGATGGCAAATCGGCTGGGCGTAGAGTCGCTGGTCCATCCGGAACTTCACTGCCCGGAGTATCCCCACGATCAGCCGCCCACCTACGGGCTGGCGCTCACGCTGGGCGGCGGCGAGGCCAAGCTGATGGAGATGACGGGTGCTTTCGCCGTCTTCGCCAATCAAGGCTTGCGCGTGGAGCCCAGCCCCATCTTGCGCATCGAGGACAGCCGGGGGAATGTGCTGGTGGATAACAGCGCCCCCATCGGCGAGCGGGCGATCAAGCCAGAGCACGCCTACCTGATCACCGATATTCTCGCCGACGATCAAGCCCGCTGCGCCGCTTTCAGTTGCCCCAGCATCCTGGAGCTCAGCCGGCCGGCTGCGGCCAAGACCGGCACCACCGACGACTACCGCGACGCCTGGACTATCGGCTACACGCCCGATCTGGTGACCGGCGTCTGGGTGGGCAACTCGGATAACTCCCCGATGGAGAGCCTCCCCGGCGCGGCCGGAGCCGGTCCCATCTGGCACAATTTTATGGAGGCGGCTCACGAGGGCCTACCGGTGCATGATTTCGAGCGCCCGCCCGGCGTCGTCGAATATGAGATCTGCGCCATCTCCGGCGCCCAGCCGACCCAGTATTGTCCCCAACGGGAGACGGAAGTCTTCGCCCAGGATCAGCCGCCGCCGGACGAGAGCCACGACTGGTATCAGAAGGTGGAGGTGGACGCCTTCACCGGCCTGCGGGCAAACGAGCATTGCCCCGACCACGTGATCGAGCGGCTGATGCTCGATATCGCCGATGAGCGCGGACGGGAATGGGTGCAAGCTCACCCCGGAGAACTGGGGGATCTGCCGCTGGCGCCGCTGGAGTATTGCACCACGAGCACGGAGCGACCGGCGGTTTTCATCGCCCGGCCCACGAGCGGTGAGCAACTCCAGGGAATTGTAGCGGTGATCGGCGGCGTGCGCTTGCCCAACTTCGACCATTACGAGGTTCAATACGGCAAGGGGAAAAATCCGCAAGGGTGGGGCTGGGTCAGTGGGCCGCACATGGCCCAGGTGCAAAATGGCCCATTGACCGAGTGGGATACCTCCCATTTGGCGCCGGGCGTTTATACGTTGCGCGTCACGGCCTTCGACCGGCAGCAGCATCGCCTCGAGGCGCGGGTACAGGTCGAGATTCCAGCGCCGACCGCCACGCCGACGTCGGAGCCGTCCTCCACGCCGACGGTGACGCCCTCGCCCGCCGCGACATGGACGCCTCTGCCGCCGACACCAACACTGAACATCACCTCGACCATGGCGCCCTCCATTACTCCAACTCCCTAACCGGCGGCGTGGGAGTCGCCTCTGCTTCATTGCTCAGTCCATCGACGCCCTTGCCAAGTCATCTATTCTATGCTACAGTAACTGAGAATTCATAGGCTCCCACACCACTAATAGGAAGAGGCACCTCACTTATGAACAGGGATTATGAAGAGGACATCATCCACGCTGCACGTCTTCTACAGAAGGCCCGCCACGCCATCGCGCTGACCGGTGCCGGTATGAGTACCCCTTCCGGCATCCCTGATTTTCGCTCGCCGGGGATCGGTCTCTGGGAGAATGCGAATCCGATGGAAGTGGCCTCTATCTACGCCTTCCGCAGCCGCCCCGAAGCATTCTATGCCTGGATACGGCCACTGGTGGAGGTTCTACTCGACGCCAGACCTAACCCCGGTCATACGGCCCTGGCGGAATTGGAGGCGCAAGGATGCTTGAAGGCCACCATCACCCAGAATATCGATGCCCTGCACCAGGAAGCCGGTTCGCGGGAAGTGCTGGAGTTGCACGGGCATATGCGGGAAGCGGTCTGCATCGATTGCTACGAGGTTATGCCCACGGCTGAACTGTTGGAAAACTTTCTCGCTACTGGGGAGATACCCCGTTGTCCGGTTTGTAACGGAGTGATGAAACCCAACGCAGTCCTATTTGGCGAGCAGTTGCCCATCAAGGTGGTCAACGCGGCAATGATGCACATCGCGCAGGCCGACTTGATACTGGTGGCAGGTTCGTCACTCGAGGTGTTGCCAGCCTCACATCTGCCACTGCGGGTTCACGAACACGAGGGCCAGATCATCATCGTCAACTTGACCTCGACATATATCGACAGGATCGCCGAGGTGGTCATTCACGCCAATGTCGCCGACGCGCTGCCTCTTATCGCGCAAGCTTACGCAGGGAGATAGCTTATGTCAGACACTTCCTACCCACTGGCAAGGAGAAGAGAGCGAGAAGATTGGCTGGAAAGTGTGATTAAGATCAGCCGATCGCTTAATTCGACGCTCAGCCTGGCGCCATTGCTGGAACGAATTGTCACTGGGGCGCAGGAGATGACCCAGTCGGAGTTTTGCTCCATCTTGCTGATCGATCACAAGAGCGGTCAATTGTATTTCAAAGCGGCCACCAATTTGCTCGGCCTCCGCTCGATCATGGTGCCGATGGACAGTATCGCGGGATCTGTGGTGCAAAGCGGCGAGCACTTGGTGGTTCCAGACGTGCGCAAGGACCCGCGCTTCTACGATCAGGTGGATGAGAAGACGGATAACATCACGAGGTCCATTTTAGCTGTGCCTTTGATCGCCCGAGGAGAGGTAATCGGAGTACTGGAGGCGATCAACAAGGAAGGCGGAGCTGATTTTACCGAAGAGGATGTTGAGTTGCTCTCGCTGCTAGGTGATCAAGCAGCCGTCGCTGTGCAGAACGCTATCCTGTTTCAGCAATCCGATCTGATCTCGGAGATTGTGCACGAGATGCGCACGCCGCTCTCCTCCATCATCGCCTACACCGAGCTGATGCAGCGCTCCGGAGCCACGCTGGATCAATGTCAACAGTTCGCGGAGATCATCGAGCACGAAGCGGACCGCCTCAGCGAGATGGCCAATCGCTTCCTCGACCTGGCGCGTCTGGAGTCGGGACGGGCCTCAATCGCGCAGGAGCCGGTGGAGCCTGACACAGTGATCCGCAGAGCGGTTGACGTGTTGATGGTGAAAGCGAACGAGGAACAAATTAACCTGAAAGTCGATGTGCCCGACACCTTGCCGACGATTGTGGGAGATGCGGAACGCCTCCATCAGGTGATACTCAACCTGGTGGGCAACGCGATCAAGTACTGCCATTCCGGCGACGATGTCACGGTCACAGCGAGGAGAGAGGATGGACATTTGCAGATCGACGTCGCAGACACTGGGCCTGGCATACCGATGGATATGCTGCCGCACATCTTCGAGCGCTTCTATCGCGTTCCAGGCTCGGAGAAAAAGGCCGTAGGAACGGGGCTGGGGCTCACTATCACGCAGCACATCGTCGAGGCGCACGGCGGGGAAATTTCCGTCGATAGTGAAGAAGGTGTGGGAACGACCTTCACTTGCAAGCTACCGATCGAGGAGGCACCTTCTGCTCCTTGACTGTCATCGACCAAGCAGATAAATTCGAGAAACCAGGTCTATGCCGCTGCGCTTAAGCAAGACCTGGTTTCTTTATGTCACTGGAAGCGCGTCTCGCGGAAGGTCTCCGGATGGAGCGC
This sequence comes from uncultured Anaerolineales bacterium, assembly GCA_964509655.1. Lineage (GTDB taxonomy): Bacteria > Chloroflexota > Anaerolineae > B4-G1 > B4-G1 > CAZANJ01. The sequence goes on along the minus strand of CAZDYW010000108.1, from coordinate 2,825 downwards.
CAGATCGCCGAGGCGAATGGCATCCACGTTTTCCATGGAGGGCAGCGGTGTGTAGAGGGTGATCGTGTGCTCTACCCGATCGCTGGCGGTGATGATACCCAGCGCTAAAGTGAACCCATCCCGGTCCTCCAGCGCCACCAGTCGGTGCTGACTGAAATATGGGCGGGGGATGATGGCCAAACGCTGCCAATCGACCGTCAAAGAGCGCGCGTTCTGGAAATGATGGCGGAAGCGCTCGGCGCGATGGGCTTGTCGAGCGGAGACGTCGCGACGCCGGGCGGCCTGCGGGACGGGGCGGTCGATGACGCGCGTGCGTGCGCTGATTCGCAGCGGAACCAGCAAATACTCCAGTTCGTGCTCCCGCTGGAAGCCGACCACGACGCTGGGCTCCAGCAGATCGATCTTGGCCCACTTGAGCGCACCGCCACCGTGGGCCGGATTGACCAAGCCGGTGGTATCGACGATGATGGCCGTGGCCCCTCCCTCCCGCGCTTTCTGCACCAGCCTGTGCGCGCCGATGACGGTGGACAACATGTGCCCACTGGGGGAAATGTCGCCGACGAAGGTACGAAAACGAGGGCCAGCGGGGGGGAACTTATCCTCACCGGGCTCGCCCAGCGCCAGCGTCATCGTGGTCGGCGGCCCCAGCTTGGCTTGACCCATATCCCCGTCCAGAAAGGCCCGCCGCTCATGCTGCTCGCCCAGGCGACGATAGAGATAACGGGCAAAGGTGGACTTCCCGGTATCCGGAGCGCCGATGACCATTATCACACCGTCAAGTGCAGAAAAAGTAAGGCGCTCCCAGGCCGGAGGGATCTCTTCTTGCATCATTTGTCACGCCAAGGGAATAATCGTCTACTCCTCCGCAATTGAGACTGTCTCGATCACATCGCCGACGGCAATGGATTCGACTACGTCCATCCCCTCGACCACCTCTCCAAAGGCAGTGTAGGCTCCGTCCAGGAATGGCGTCTCTTCCAGCGTGATGTAGAACTGGCTGCCGCTGGAGGCGCGTTCGGGGTTCACTTGATCCCCCTGTCGGGCCATAGCAATGGCTCCCTTGACGTGCTTCAACTCAATCTCGGCCGGAACTTTGTAGCCTGGGCCACCGGTTCCGGTGCCCAGCGGGTCCCCGCCCTGAATGACGAAGCCGGGTTCCACGCGGTGGAAGGTCAAATTATCGTAGAAGCCCTGCTCCGAGAGGAAGACGAAGTTATTGACCGTCTGGGGAGCGGTCTGAGCATCGAGCTGGACGACGATGTCGCCCTTCTCCGTCGAGATGGTGGCGACGTATGATTTGTCGGTGTCGATTTGCATTTCTGGTGGAGCGTCGTACATGTTGCTGCGTTCTGTCGGCTCTTCCGGCATACTCATTGTGGTGGAATCCTCCTCTTCCTTTTCTATTGGTTCCTCAGTCGCTTCTGGCTCAGGCTCCACGTCGGCCTCGGTGGGCGCGGCTGTAGCGGCAGGTGGCTCAGTCGCCGTCGGCACGGCGGTGGGAGCCGCCGGTTCCGATTTGCCCGGTCCAACCGCGAACCAGATAACTACCAAAGTCAATCCAACGAGGGCGATGGCACTGCCGATCCACCACCACATCATATCGTTTGATTCTTCCGTAGTCGCATCACGCTGAAAATTTTTTCGCTTTCCTCGTCTCTTATTGGCCATAGAACCTCCTCTACAAGGGCGCGTTGCCCGTCGACTCATCGGTGTACGGTTTAAGTGCATCGCCGATCTGACTACATACGCAAAGAAACGAGAGAAAGCAGAGCCATCTCCCGTCTCTAAGAACGAACGTCAGAAAGTATAGTCGAGGGGTGCGGTTTTGTCAACCTGAACGACTAATTTTCAAGCGGGCATCAGGGGTACATTGCCGAGCAACTGACGGAACCTCCTGCCTGTCTTGGCGACTGCCACGAGGAGAGCAAGCTGGAGGGCCGCGTCGATGATCGCAGATAGAAATGGCCTCCCACTCTTCACCACTGGGCCGCAGGTGATTAATTGCCAGAGGACGAACATGCCCAGAACTCCGAGCCCCAGGCCCGCGCAGCACAGGGCATATTGCCATTCCATATCGCGGTATGATCTCGTGATTAGAAGGGTGATCTCACAAGCTTTGAAGATCAGCGCCAATCCCCACCAAAGGTTGAGCCAGGGCAAGTGCATTCTGAAAGCCGGGGCGAATAACAACACAAAACGGGACGAGGGCTCCATCGATTTGGCAATGCCCACGCGCTCCGGGAAGAAGTTGATCGTAATGAGCAAAAGGCTCAACCCGCCAATGACAGAAGCTATGCCCACAAAGCGTGTCTTGTCCTCGGTATGAATAAGAAACATCGCTCAACCCTCCTGGAAAATCGGATTATGGCTCACAGCCAGAGCGCCTTCTTTCTTGCATCTCGATAGCACCTAGCAATCGCTCCGGCGGGTCACCCTTGCTGACGAAAGCATCGGCGCCAGCGGAGAGCGCGGCCCGTCGCGCCTCTGATCGACTGCTGAGGGCAATGACGAGAAGTTCTGGACAGATTAGACGCAAGGAGGAGAGTGCTCCCTCGGTCGCCAGCCCTGGCAGCTCCCAGCCGAGCAAGACTAGATCGGGATGATTAGCCTCCACTTGAGCCAAGAGGTCGATGGTATCGATGGCCTCGCCCACTACCACCACTCCCGGCTGGCGCTCCAGGAGCACGCGCAACGCAAAGCGCACATGAGGCTGATCATCGGCGAGCAAGACGCGCATGCCCAACTCCCTCTCCAATGAAATGACAGTGGATTCCAAAACCATTGGCCCTATCCAGGTTGTCGAGAAAGCTCCTTCTGGCATAGTA
>CAZDYW010000107.1:0-7923 GCA_964509655.1 uncultured Anaerolineales bacterium | reverse complement strand
GCTTCTATCCTTCGAAGCGATAACCGACACCGCGCACAGTGATGATGCGAGTTGGTTTCGCAGAATCGGGTTCAATCTTCTCGCGCAACCAGTGAACGTGAACGTCGACGGTGCGGCTGCCGCCATCATACTCCCAGCCCCAGACTCGCTCCAGGATCAAGTCGCGGGAAAGTACCGTGCCCTGGTGGCGGGCCAGGAATATCAGCAGTTCGTACTCACGGGGGTTCAAGCGCAGAGGCTCTCCCCGGCAGATCACTTCGCGGCGTACCGGGTTGATGCTCAAGTCGCTAAACTTTAGCTGTTCCCCCTCCAAACGCTTCTCCTCCGTCACCTCCTCCTTGGTGAGGCGGACGCGCCGCAGGAGTGCTTTGACGCGGGCCATCAACTCGCGCATACTGAAAGGCTTGGTCATATAATCATCAGCACCGACCTCCAATCCGACTACTTTATCCACCTCTTCGTCTCGCGCGGTGAGCATCAGGATGGGGACGCTCATCTCCTGGCGCAGGAGGCGGCAGACCTCGATGCCATCTATGACGGGAAGCATTATGTCGAGTATGAGCATGTCCGGCTGTTTTTGTCTAGCTAAATCCAGGGCCATTGCCCCATCGGTTGCTGTGTATACCTCATACCCCTGGCGCTTGAGATTGTACTCCAAGGTCTCCAACAGGGTGGTGTCATCTTCCACCACTAGCACCTTGCTGCTCACACATGTCTCTTTAGTCACGAGGAGTTTACGCTGATCCAGACGAACAGAGCACTATCTTCGCCACAGGAATTGATCGCCTCGACGATTCCTTCGTGTTTCGCTTCCAGTGCGTCTCCGGTTTTGTAGGCTTCCCCGATGGTAGTTCCAGGCACTACTTGATCACCCACACGAAGGGTGCATCGCTCGGCTTCGATCTTGAAAAGTACGGCGCTGGGTAATACATTTTCGGTCTGCATAAGTACTCTCTCCTTGTCTCTAGCTTTTCCACGAGAAGTTATGCGATTGTATCACATCTGTGTTAGAGAAAGTTTGACAGATTTTTAAGGGCTTGTTAAGCAGTCTCCGGCCTCTGCTCAGTTCAAGTTATCTTCGAAGACTTGGAACGATATCATACGTTCCGGTCAGGGCGCCGACCGGTACCGTACCCTTGTATGTCCAGAACCTCGGTCAATGTCCTGTGAACCGTCATCGTGGCCACCGGAACCAGACTCCGAGATAGCCAACGGGCAATCTCCTCATACGTCATATGGCGCTCGAAGTACATCGTCTCGGCCCAGCTTCGCATCTCGTGCACGGTCTTTAGGCCCAGGCCGTGTCGCAGGATAAACTCGACCTTGGAGCCGCTAGGACTTCGAAAATCAAGATCGATTGATTCGAAGTCGTGTCCCAGTTGCTCTACTACCCACGATCTTGAAAGGTGCCCGCGCTCATTCCACGCCGTCGGGTCACGAGTCGCCTGACGAAAGACAGTTTTCAATTTCTCCCTTACCTCTTTTTGAGTGAGGGTGTTGCTCCCGTTGTCCCCAAAGGTGGGCGTCGCCCCTTTCCCCTCAATCGGCGGGGTGAGCTGGCGGACGCGCTCGCGGCTCAAGTCGAACATCTCACCAACCGCTTGAAGCGACCAGCGGTGCCTGACCCGAAGCTCGGTCATTATCTCGTTTCGCGTGAACTGAGCCAGCCGCCAGGCCTCTTCACTCCCCAAGGCTCTCAGCATCATCTGCCAGGCTTCGGGATACCGGAGAGAAAATGTCCGTACGCGTTCTATCGATCGCGCTTTTTGAGGGGATGACGTCTCTTGGAATGCTTTCCTCATACACCCTCCTGTGCTTTTCTAGACCACCTTCACTTCCATCACCCGCCGAACTTGGTGGGATACCCAAGGCCCTCATGCGCCCGTTGTCCTTCTCACGTTCCATTGCTGGGTCCGTCGCGGACGCCTCGTCCTCTCCTATCGGCAACAGGACATGGAAATCACTCCCAGGACAGATTTCCTCGTCGTGTCCCTCACTTTCAACCCATATCTGCCCCTCGTGCGCCAACACGATACCCTTGGCGATGGTCAGCCCCAATCCAGGACCGCCGGCCTTGAATTTCGTATCTCCGGATGAATGGTGTGCGACGTCACCGGTCTGGTAGAACTTCTCGAAGATCAAATCGTGATGCTCTGGATCGATTCCGATGCCGGTGTCGCTGACCACGACTTCAATCGCCGGAACGCCATCGGGCGCCGTGGTCTCGAAGCCCTTCACGATGATCGCGCCGCCGTCGGGGGTGTATTTGATCGCGTTGATAAGCAGATGGTAGAAGACCTTGGAAAGCAAATCCGGATCGGCGCGAATCGTCGGCAGATCGTCCAGCCCTGCGGTTCTGAAGGTCAACTGGCGCTTCAACAGAGCGGGCTTGAACTCGAAATGCGCCTCGACGATCACGTCCCTGAGCTTCACCTCTTCCTTGTACATCTCCAGAACCTGGCCGTGGATCTTGGTCACTTCCAGCATATCGTTGACCAGAGCGTGCATACGCTCGACGCCGCTCAGGATGCCCTCAAAAGCCTGCTCGGTCATCGTGTCCTGCTCCTCTTCCGGATAACGACCTTCGAGAATCTGCGTGAAAGCCTTGATCACCGTGATCGGAGTACGCAACTCGTGTGAAACAACCTGGAGGAAATCGGACTTGGTTTTATCCAGACGCTCCAGCGTCCGGTAAGCCTTGTTCAGTTCCTCGGTGCGCTCTTGTACCAATTGCTCCAGATGTTCGTTGAACTCGGCGATCTCGGCATAGAGCTGGGCGTTTTCCAGGGCGATCCCGGCGTGCATTGCAAATGCCTGCACCCAGGTGGTATCCTCGATGCTGAAAGCGCTGGCCTCCTGGCGCGTCAGGGAGACCATGCCGATGACCTCATCCTTGGCGATGATGGGCATACCCATCCACGAGCGGTGGAGCGGCAGCCACGACAACTGCTGCCAGCCCGATTCCTCGCTCACGTCATCCAGAATCAAGGGTCTGCGCGTCTGGACGATTCTCTCGAAGACGCCATTCTCTCCAATGTGAATTCGCAGTTGGCGGACACGCTCGCTCTCCGGGAAACCATAATGGGCCAGCGGCTTGAGCACGCCGTCCTCCCGCAGCAGCACCAGGCCGCGCTCGTAAGGTATCAGCTCATCCAGGGTCGAGAGTACCCGCTCCGGCACCTCGTCCAGATCGAGGCTGCTGGAGAGAGCGCGCCCAGTCAGTTCCAGCAGTTCGGCCAAGTGACGACGTCGCTGTTCCTTCTCGTAGAGCCGCGCGTTCTCCACCCCCACCGCGATCTGATCGACCAGCGTGACGAGGAGGTTGATTATTTCCGGCGTGAATGCCTCAGACCGCTCGTGCTGGGCGTAAAGCACGCCGATCACCTTTCCGCCGGTCAACAGCGGAATCGCTGCGGCCGAGCCGACGTCCGGGAACTCCGACACTTTGAATTGGACCGGCTCCAGTCGCACGTGCTGAATGACCCTGGGCTCGCCGGTAGCCGCGGCCTGGCCAAGTATGGATTGAGACCCAATGGCGAATCGAAATCCTTGTGCTTTGAGCCGCTCGCTCGCTTCACCGGCGGCCTCCTTCAATACCGCCATGCCGCTGCCGGGCTCGATCAGGAAAAGCGCCACGTGGTAGAAGCCCAGCTCCGTGCGGACCAACTCCACGAGGCTCCGTAACACCGCTTCCAGTTCGAGGCTGGAGGAGACCGCCCTGGCTACCTCGGCCGTCGCCGCCAACTCCTGCGTGCGCGTCTCGACCTTGGCCTCCAGGTCATTATAGAGACTGCGCAGCTCGGCGACCATCTTGTTGAAGGACACTGCTTGTAGGCCGATCTCGTCCTGGCTTCCGATGCCTAGAGAGTTATCCAATTCTGTCAGCTTCACTTGCTGGCTCAGATCGCCCTCGGCCACGGCCTCGGCCGCCGACGAGAGCTGCTGGATTGGCTGGGCGATGGCGTGTGTGATGACTAAACTCAGCCCCGCCAGCAGCATCGTGGTCAGCAACATACTTCCGATCATCACCCATAGACCGGTTCTGGTGACCCGTGTGATGTCGGTGGTGGGGCGCACCAACAGAAGCTCGGTGGGTGATTCTCCCAGGGTCAGAGGAATGCGCTGGCTGTACTGACCTTCACTGCCGCCGTTCGAGGTGTCGAAGGAAAGGTCATCTCGCGTGCCGACGTGAGCATCGGGCGAAATCAAGCCCAGTTCGGTGGAAAGGCGGTACTTAGAGGCGGTGCGTTGCAGTTCCTCCTCCAGATCGATGCCGGTCACAATGGTGCCCGTGCCCCCCGGCATCTCCGCCCGACTGAGCAGCAGCATCCGATCCTCTACCATCTGTACGACGGTCGAATCCGGCTCGACGTGATCGAGCATCTGCGATTCGTGGTACAAGGTGGAGAGCATGAGGTTCACGCGCTCCACTCCCTGCGCGTCATAAATCTGGATCAGGTACAGCTCGAAGCGATCACGTATGGGTACCGCCCGGCTGTTGAGCCTGCTCAGCGCGGCTTCGGTGTCCTTCTGCACCGACTCCACAACTTCGGGGTCACTTGCAAGCATCGCAGCAGTATCCTCGACCTCCTGCACTCGCGCGATCAGCGCCGTGGTGACACGCTCCGCGTCGATGGCGATTTGTCGTTTCAGGAGTTGGTTTCGGGTGGATGCCGTGCCCCCGACGAAAGCCAGCGTGCCTCCCAGGAGGGAGATCAACATCAAGCCCACCAATGGAACGAGCAGCTTTGCACGGAGTGATTGGATTTGCCAGCGCTCAAAGAAGGAGTTTAGCATAACCTACTCTTTCACAATATCAGTCAGTCAATCGAGGGCCTCTTCTCTACACGACCCAATGGCGGGAATCTTCACCGTAAACGTGCTGCCGTGTCCAGTTTCGCTCTCAAGTCTAACCTCACCCTGGTGCAATTCGATTATCTCCTTGACCAGCGCCAACCCCAGCCCGCTGCCGCCATAACGTCGGCTGATGGTGCCATCCACTTGGTAGAAACGCTCAAACACGTGCGCCTGCTTCTCGAGGGGAATGCCAATTCCCGTATCATCGACCTGGAGAAACACGTGCCCATCATTTTGAGATAGCCGTATCGTCACGGTGCCCTCCTGGGGCGTGAACTTGACCGCATTGCTGACCAGGTTGTCGATGACCCTGCGCAGGTGATGCTTCTGGCCCATCACCTGCGGAAGATCTGCCGCAACCTCGGTGCGCAAAGTGAGGTGCTTGCGTTCCGTTAAAGCTTGAAAGTCCTCTGCAGCAGATCGAACCAGTTCTGGCAAAAAGACGGGAGCCATCTCCGGCTCCCTGGTCTCGACCTCGAGCAGAGCCGTGATGTCATCCACCAGCCTGGTCATCATCCGGGAACGGCGGGCGATGACGGAGATCGGTCGCCGGTGCTCCTCCTTTAGCTCGCCCAGCAACCCGCTTTCCAGCGACTCGGCATAGCCACGGATGAGCGCCAGGGGAGTGCGCAACTCGTGGGATACGTTCTGGATGAAATCATCCTTGGTGCGGTCGAGCTCCTGGAGACGTGCGTTGGCCTCAGCCAAATGTTCGGTCGTCCGGCGCTGCTGGTCGTATAACTGTGCATGGTGCACGCCGGTCGCGATCTGATCGGCCAACGTGGAGAGGAGGTTGATCATATCTTGCGAAAAGAAGCTGGCCCGGCTGCTCTGCAAGTCCAGGGCGCCGATCACGCTCTCACCGACCAGAAGTGGAATCGCGGTTTCCGAGCGGGTCTCCGGGAGGTGCGGGCTCTTTAGATACAGGGTATCTTTGGAGACGTCCAGAGCAACGGCGGGCTCGGCGGTGGAAGCGGCAGTGCCGATCAAGGAGCTCGAACCGACGGCAAGCCGAAACCCCTGTCTCTCGAGAGGTTCTCCGGCTTCATCATCATCCGTCGCGTGTAGCAGCAAGAAGTTAGCACCGGGCTCGGTGAGCCAGATGCCGACGTGGTAGAGCCCCAGTTGTTCCCGGATCAGCCGCGTCGACGTTCGTAGCACCTGATCCAGATCCAGACTGGATGAGACGGCCTCGGCAATCTCGGCCGCCATCGCTAGGTCGCTGGTGCGGGCTTCGACCCTCGCTTCCAGATCATCGTACACCATACGCAGGTCGCGAACCATACTGTTGAACGTCTTCGCCAGCAGTCCGATCTCGTCTTTTTCGCCGAAACCAAAGATGTTGAGACCTTGTTCGATTTCCACTCGCTCGTCGAGGTTGCCCCGGGCTACCTTCTCGGCCGCCAAAGAGAGCTGATGGATGGGATGCGCGATCGAGCGGGTGATGAACGCCCCCAAGGTGACCAACAGAAAGGTCGTGAGCACCAAGCTCCCGATCATCACTATCAAGCCAGTTGTGGTGACCTGTTTTACGTCGGTGGCGGGACGCATCAGCGATAGATCGACGGGCGTCTGCCCGAGCGTCAAATTCAAATTTCTGATGTATCCCTCCTCCATCTGGCTGCCCTGGGAGTTGAAAGTCAGGTTCTCAGACGTGCCAACCCTGAAGCCGTCAACGCTCAGGCACAGATCGGCGGATAGACGGTACTGGGAGATGAGCCGGTATAGCTCTGTCTCCAGATCGATGCCCGCGATCACGAACCCGGATTCGTAGGGCATCGTGGCTCGGCTCAGCAGTAGCGCCCGGTCATCGACGACCCGCACGACCGGCGTGTTCGAATCCACGAGGTCGAGGAACTCAGATTCGCGATACAGAGTGGAGAGCATCAGGTTGGTGCGTGCTTGCATCTCTCGATCGTAGACCTGGATGACGTCCAGGTCGAAACGGTCGCGCATCACGACCGTCCGGCTGTTCAGTACCTCCAGCGATGCCTCCGTGTCCTGCCTGGCGGCAGTGAAGACTTCAGGATCATTGGCCAGCATCGCTGCGGCGTCGGCCACGATGGATACCCGTTGGCTCATCGTCTCCGTAACGCGCTCTGTGTCGGCGGCGACTTGTCGCTTGAGCAACTGCTTCTTGGTGCGCTCCGTGCCAAGGACAAAAGTCAGGGTGCTGACCAGCAATGAGACGAACATCAGCCCTGCGATGGAGATGGTTATCTTGGCTCTCAGCGAGCTGGAGCGCCAATCCGATGGGAGCAAGGATGAACTAAGAGACATAGAGTTTCTGTAAGTGGTTAGTGGAGTTACTTTTGCTTGAAATACCCCAGGCTCTCTTCATAAGCGTTTTCGCTCGGTGGGAAGTATCCCACGTCCACCACGTGGTCGTTGACCGATCTCAGATAGAAGTTGATGAAGGCCGCGACGCCCGGCCTGTGGGTCAGGGTCTCCTCCGTGGTGTAGATGAAGAGTGGCCGCACCAGTGGATAGGGCTCGGACGAGTCCACGGTCTCCGGCTGGGCCGCTTATTCTCCACCGGCAGCGCTTGCAGTGTGTCGGCTCTGTCCCTGTAATAGGCGTATCCGAAGAAGCCGACACCATACTGGCTATTCTCGATTTGTCCGGCCAGGTCGGCGTCGTCCTCGCTCGACGTGACATTTGCGGCCTCCAACAGCGCCTGCGCGTTTCCTGATCTACCCACATGTAAATTGTATCACGTCTATGTTAGAGAAAGTTTGGCAGATTTTTAAGAGCTTGTTAAACGGCCTGTTTAAACCTTGACAGCGTCAACACCCAACACGTGGCAACTGACGACTTCAAGAGATAAATTCGGCAATCTCCCCCTTAGATTGCAAAGCCTTAACAAATCGTTAAACGAAGCTTAACAGAGATATGTTATCCTTGATGATCCGTAAGGTGCATCAAAGCAATCCAAGGAGAGCTTTCCTATGAAACGAATACTCGGTCCTGTGTTGCTCGCGATCCTGATCATCGGCGTGGGAATCGCTGTCTTCTTCTCCGTTCGGGGGCAGATCGCGGCCCGGCGCGTCGTCACGGTAGAGGGCC
>CAZDYW010000106.1:0-7924 GCA_964509655.1 uncultured Anaerolineales bacterium | reverse complement strand
GGATGGATGTTCTGGTATGAAAAAGTTAGGTTCTGGAAGAGGTCCGACTATGCGATGGTCTATTGGCACTAAGCTAACTATCGCCTTTCTGATACTCGCTCTCCTGCCGATGGCCGGGACGGCCTACTACAACCTGACCCAAAGTCAGGGCGAGGTCGCCGATGTCGCGGAAGAGAACCTGCTGGTGCTCTCACGCAGCGTGGCCAGCGAGATCAATCAATTGCTGGTGGAGAACCTGCGCACCTCCGCCACGCTGGCCGGTGAGCCGCTGGTAGTGGAATATCTCTCCAGCTCCGCTGAGAGACGCCAAGAGCTGGAACCCCAGATCTACAAGACGCTTCAGAACTTCGCCGAGACCCACCCAGACTTCCCCAACCCCGGCCTGTTGAACGAGGACGGCATCGCTATGGCCGTCTGGGACGTTCCCCCGCAAGTGGTGGGGACCGATTACTCCGATCGCGACTATTACACAGCCGTCAAGCAGAAAACCCCCTTCATCTCCAACGTCATCGTCGGGCGCGTGACCAGCCAGGACGGCGTTTTCCTCGCCAACCCCGTATTCACGGAGGACGGGGAGGTCGTGGGCATGAGCAATATGAAGCTCGACGTGGAGAGCACTGTCCGCAAAACCATAGACAAAGTTCAGGTCGGGGAGAAGGGCATCGCTTATCTGGTAGATAAAGATAGTGTGATCATCGCCCATCCCAACCGCGAGCTCCTCTACCACAGCCTGGGCGAGTTGCCGCCCCAAGCCATCGAGGATATTGTCGCCTCGGAGCGCTTCGGCGTCCTGGAAAATGAGCAGCCGCGCATCCCCCAGAGCCTGGGCATGAACGAGCTGGCCGAAGAGTTGATCTCGGCGCAGGAGGCCGGCTCCTACCGCTACTATTCCCCGCTCGATCAGCGCTATCACATCGTCGGCTACACGCCGCTGGAGGAACAGACTTGGACCGTGGTGGTGGATCTGCCCGAAGACCAGTTTCTGGCCCCCTTGCAGCACCTGGGGACGGTGGCCTGGATCAGCGTGGGGGTGGTGGGAGTGATCGTGTTCATCATCTCCATCCTTTTGGCGCGAGGCATCACCCGCCCCGTCAGCCGCTTGAGCGAGGCGGCGGTCGCCGTGGAGAATGATCAGCCCTTCGAGCCCGCCGACATCAGGGATGTAACTGCTGGTCGCGATGAGATCGCCCGCTTGGCGCGTGTGTTCAGCGCTATGGTGCTCGCGCTGCGCCGTCGCGTGAGCGAGCTGCGCACCGTCTACGAGATCGGCCAGGAGATCACCGCCACGCTGGATGTGGACGAGACGCTGCAAGCCATCCTCGACCGGGTGAGCGAAGTAGTTGCCTATGACGCCGCCGAGATCACGCTGTTCGACCGGAAGGAGAATGCCCTGATTGTGACCGCCTGGAATGGCGCGGAGGGGTTCACAGACACGCGCGGCCAAAGCTACCGACTCGGCGAGGGTTTCACCGGCTCCATCGGGCAAGAGAGGCAGAGCTTACTTGTGCCCGACATCCAGACGCGGACGGATCGCGCGGCGGTCTCGGATCAAATCAGCGAGGAAATGCGCGTCAGATCGCTGCTCGGCGTGCCCCTTCTCATCAGCGAGCGCCTGGTCGGCACATTGGAGCTGGTCAGCTCTCGCGTCGACGCTTTCGACGAGGATGACCGGCGTCTACTGGAAATCATCGCGCCCCAAGCCGCAGTCGCCATCGAGAAGGCCCAACGGGTGCGCGAGCGGGAGCAAAAATTGCGCAACCAGATCAAACAACTCCGCATCGAAATTGACCAAGCCAAACGTGAGCGCCAGGTCGAGGCTATCACTGAGACTGATTATTTCCAAACCTTGGCGCAGCGAGCGGCGAAAATGCGGCAGCGTTCCAAAGAAAAGGGCGAGTAAATGAGCAAGTTGGGACGCTTGCTCAACGTCCGTCCGGATGAGGTACGTCGCACGGCGCTGCTCTACCTTCTATCTTCTTTGACCCTCCTCGGTTATGTTTGGGGCTCGCCGGCCTCAAGGGCACTGTTCATCAAGAACATCGGGCTCGGTTCCTACTCCTTCCTCTTTATCGCCGAGGCCATCTTCACGCTGGTGCTCACTCTGGTTTACGCCGCTTTCGTAGGTCGGGTTAATAATACACGTTTGATGTCGGGAATCTGCGTGGTCACCGGAATCGTCTTACTTCTCATCGGCCTGCTGCTCATCACCGGCTTGCCCATCGCTTTTTATCTTTTCTACCTGATCGGCTGTGTCGTGCGTGTCATCTTCGCGGTCCACATCTGGACCTACATCGCCGATTTCCACGACACCCGCACCGCCAAGCGACTCTACCCCCTCATCGGTTCGGCTGGGCGCGTCACGGGTTTCCTGGGCGGGTTGGCCTTTCCCTTCCTCGTGCGCGTCGTCCACGCCGAGAACACCCCCTTCATCTGGGCCGGGCTGATGGTGGTCAGTGTCTGGTTGGCGGCCAGCATCCCCCATTGGACCGGGAACAAAGCCTCGTTCGCGGCGCCGGATCGAACGGTGGATGTGCTAGAAAATTTTCGGAATGGCTGGCGCTCGGTCCAGAAGTCAAATCTGCTCCGCTTGCTGGCCATCGGCGCGATGACGATGACTATGCTGTTGGCACTGCTGAACTTCCAGGTGGACTATGTTTTCTCCCAGGCCTACCAGGACGCGGACGAGCTGGCCAGCCTGTTCGCCCTTTTGACCGGGCTCGCCAATGCCATCGCGCTTCCCTTCCAGCTCTTCCTGCTGGCTCGCATTGTGAACCGCATAGGCGTGAGTGGGACCAATCTCCTCTATCCTGGGCTCTCGGTCAGCAGCTATGGGCTGCTGAGCGCTTTTGCGCTGCTGCCCCTGGCGGTGTTGGGCCACTTCGTGCGCACCGCCTTTCTCTGGGGCATACGCAATCCCGTGGACAACATGCTCTACAACGCCGTGCCGCGATTGGTGAGGGGACGGGCGCGAGCCTTCATCAACGGTATGCTGGTTCCCCTGGCTACGTTTCTGGCCGGCATCGTGCTGTTCCTCGTGCCTCAAGGCAACCCCTTGCCCTGGTATGTCTCTGTCCTGGGCGGGCTGGCGGGCTTGGTCTACCTCGCCACGACCTGGCGCACTCACTCCGCCTACCGGGAAGCGCTGGTAGAAACTCTGGCCGCCGAGGACACCGCCCTCTATCATTTGGCGGGCACTGAGTGGGACGCCAGCGACCGGGCCGCGCTCGATCAAGTTCTGGAGCGTCTACGGGGCAGCCTGGATCAGAATAATGAGAGCGAGATCATCTTCCTGGCCCAACTGGCATACGAGATCGGGGGCCATGACGCGCTGCCGACCTTAAGCGGGATCGTCACAACTGTAGGGGCAACGCCAGGCGCTCGCCCCAAGCGTAGCCCCGTGGTGCGGGCCGCCATCCTGGAGACAATCGGGACTACGGGCGCAACCTCGCTCAAAGCTGAGCAATCGGTGCGCCAGCTCTGCACCACCTGCTTGACCGATCCAGCTCCGATTGTGCGCCGCGTCGCCTTGAGCGTGTTGGAGGAGCAGCGCGGCCCAGAGGACCTGCCGCTTTTGGCCCAGGCGCTCGATCTGCTCCAAGATTCCGACCCCGGCGTGCGTGTGCGGGCCATCTCGCTGTTACTCCGTTCCGGCGATTTCTACTACCTCACCGCAGCGGCTGGAGCACTCAACGAATTGCTTGACGATGACGACCGCGCACTGCGTGCCCTGGCCCTTTCCACGCTTGGCGAGATGCGCGACCCGCGTTTTGTGCGCACCCTAGTGCCCCATCTGGAGGATTCCAGCGAGGGTGTCCGTCGCGCCGCTGCGCAAGCTGTAGCCGCTATCGCCTCGGTCGACGCGCCGTCCTGGGCCTGTGAACTGGCATTGGAGGCGGCCGAACAAGCCCTCTCTGACCGCGCCGAGGTCGTTCGCCTGGCCGCGGTCCAGATACTGGCTAAGCTGGCCCCCTCCCAGACCCGGCCCATGCTGCTGGAGGCCCTGCAGGATCAAAGCTATCGCGTTCGTGATAACGCCCGTCAGGTTCTCGAAAGTATGGGCGCCGACGCCGTGAGCGAGCTAGAGAGATTATTGGATACCGAGGATAAACGCGCCCGCGAGTCGGCGATTGTGGCGCTCCTCCACCTCTCGACCGAGCAATACCGCGATCGGGCCGAAGCGGAACTGCAAGGTCTCTCCGAGCAGGCATACCGCAACATTTTGCTGATGGACGCCCTGGCGCCCCTCGATTTCTCCGGCGCCGCGCTGGCAGTGCATACCTTGAAGGACCGCAATCAGGCCCTGCTGGATCAAATTTTCCGCGTCCTGGCGGCGGTGCATGGGGATGAGGCGGTCGAAGTGACGCGGCGCAATCTGCAAGGCGACGATGACCAACCCGCCAATCGTCAGAAGGTGGCCAACGCGATTGAGGCGCTGGAGACGATGACCTCGCCGCTGATCGCCCGCCTCATCGCTCCCCTGAGCGCCGCGAACGGGTCACGTGGTTTTCAGGTCACAGAGCAGATGTTGGATCTGGCCCAGGAGGAGATCGGCCTGCCAGCCATCGATCCGGAAGCAGCGCTGGATGTGCTGCTCCAGGATTATGATCCTTGGTTGACGGCTGTGGGCGTACATCTCAACTCGCAAATCTCGGCCAGGCTGGAAAGATCGAAGGGTGACAAGTTGGCGGTTCGGCAAGTGGGTAAATTGGCACGTCTCAAGCTGGAGGAGGTTCCCATTGTGAGCGAAGAGATGCTCTCCACGGTTGAAAAGGTCATATTCCTGAAGGAGGTGCCCATCTTCAACGAGATGACAGTGGCGCAGATTCGCACGCTGGCCGGCATCGCCGAGGAGCTCAGTTTCGATGAAGATGAGATCATCTTCCGGGAGAATGAGCCGGGCGCCACGCTCTACGTAGTGGTCAGCGGGCGGGTGGGCCTTGAGCACGAGGCCGAAAGTGGGAGCGGCTCCGTGGCGCGGCTCGCCACACTGAAGTCACGTCAGTATTTCGGCGAGATGAGCTTATTCGACCAGGCGCCGCGCTCGGCTACCGCCATCGCCGTCGAGCAGACGATACTGTTGAGCATTCGTCGCGAACCGCTGATTGCCCTCGTCGAGGGCGATCCCACCCTGGCGCTGGAGCTGATCCGCGTCCTCAGCCAGCGGCTGCGGGAGGCCAACGAAAAACTTGCACGCAAAACCAAGGCCGCGCCGCGCAAGCTCCAGAAGCTATACGACCAGTTGATGTGACGAATGATGAATGATGAATGAAGAACGGCGAAGCGATTTGATATATGATTGGAACGCTGAACCAGAGGTCTCAGATGCGCCCGTGCGGCAAGTAGGGCTGTTCGACGAGACGCTGCGGGATGGGCTTCAGTCCCCTTCCGTCAGGCAGCCGCGTGTTGAGGAGAAGCTGCGTCTGGTGCATTTGATGACCGATCTGGGAATCGATGAGGTGAACGTCGGTTTGCCCTTTGCCGGGGAGCGATTTTCGCGCGACGCGGCTATCCTGGCGCGGGAGATATTCGACCGCAAATTGCCCCTCCGCTGCCTCTGTGGGGCCCGCACTTTGCAAAGTGATGTTGAGCCCATCGTCGATATTGCTCAGCACGCCGGTGGCCCGGTAGGCGCGGGGCTGTTCGTCGGCTCCAGTCCTATCCGCCGCTACACGGAGGGCTGGGAGGTGGCGGATTTGCTCCAGAGGATCCGCGAGGCAGTCGGCTTCGCTGTGGATCACGGCCTGCCGGTGATGTTTATCACCGAGGACACCACCCGCACCGACCCGGAGACTGTGCGCCAGATTTACAGCACGGCCATCGAGTGCGGCGCTTCCATAATCGTGATCAGCGACACCGTCGGTCACGCTACTCCGGAGGGCGCGGCGCGGCTTGTGCGCTTCGTGCGGGATTTTACCGGGCCGGATGTGGTGATCGATTGGCACGGGCACAGAGATCGCGGGCTGGCGACCGCTTGCGCCTTGGCCGCCGTCGCGGCCGGCGCCGACCGAGTTCAGGCCACGGCCCTGGGGATAGGCGAACGGTCGGGGAATACGGCGATGGAACAGGTGTTGGTCAATTTGCAACTGCTGAACTATTCTGAACGAGACTTGACACACTTGACCGAATACTGCCGCCTGGCGGCTGAAATCTGTGATGTTCCTATGCCGACCAGCCAGCCCGTGGTCGGCAGCGACGCCTTCCGCACCGCCACGGGTGTGCATGCGGCGGCAATCACCAAGGCCATAGAAACGGGCAGCCGATGGCTGGCGGATTGTGTTTATTCGAGCGTCCCAGCCTCAGTGATCGGTCGGCGGCAGAAGATCGAAATCGGCCCGTTGAGCGGGAGCAGCAACGTGCGCCACGTGCTTGGCAAGCTCGGCGTTGAGCCGAGCGACAAGCTGGTAGAGCGCATTCTGGACGTGGCCAAGTCATCGGATCACGTTTTGAGCGAGATTGAACTGCTGCGGACGATTGTAGGCGTCCTCAGCGCTATGATCAAAATTAAAGAAAGGCAAGAAAGGCAAGAAAGGAGATAAACAATGTCAAGAATTGTATCCATTCACTCATTCCGCGGCGGTACTGGAAAATCGAACATCACGGCTAACGTCTCGGCCCAGTTTGCCAAGAGGGGTTATCGCGTGGGCGTCATCGACACCGACATCCAATCCCCCGGCATCCACGTCATCTTCGGGCTGGAGGAGGATAAGATGGACAGGGCGCTCAACGATTACCTGTGGGGGCGCTGCGCCATCGAGGAGGCGGCCTACGACGTGGGTGCCAAGATCGGAGAGATGGAAACGGGGGGCGACGTTTACCTGATTCCATCCAGCATCCGCGCAGGTGAGATAGCGCGGGTGCTGCGCGAGGGATATGACGTCGGCCTGCTTAACGATGGCTTCCAGGCCCTCATCGAGAGGCTGGACTTGGACTACCTGTTCATCGATACCCACCCAGGGCTGAACGAGGAGACCCTTCTCTCCATCGCCATCTCCGATTTGCTGATCATCATCCTGCGCACCGACCAGCAGGACTTCCAGGGCACGGCTGTGACGCTGGATGTGTCGCGCAAGCTGGAAGTGCCTAACCTGTATCTGGTGGTCAACAAGGCCATTTCCTCCTACAAGCCCGAAGATCTGCGTCGGCGGATAGAGGAGACCTACGAGGCCCCGGTGGCCGCGATAATTCCTCTCTCTGAGGATGTCGCCTCTATGCAGTCCTCCGACATCTTCTCACTCTGCTTCCCTGACCATCCCATTTCCGGCGAGATTAGGAAGATCGCAGATAGCATAGAAGCGGCTGGGTAGGGACCGGCCATGGTCTGTTATAAATGCGGCGAACCGGCCATCGGTATCTGCAAATTCTGTGGGCGGGCGGTATGCAAGGATCATCACACCACGACGCAGCCGGTGATGTTGGCAATGTACCTGGGCGGGGAAAAAACCCCCAAAGCGGTGGTGGTCACCAACGTTCTCTGGTGCGGCGAATGCCGACCGCAGCCAGAGCCCGTGGAGATGCAGGAGTTTTACTAGCCGGGGGTGACGGCATGAACATATTTGAGCAAATTCAAAGCGAAGTCCAAGTACGTGAAAAGCGGGAGGGCATCCTGCCCACCGACCTATTGGATCTATCTCCGCCTGCGCGGCGGTTGATGACGCACATCACTCGCGCGGGAGAGACGACCGTGGCGGCGGCTGCAGAACACCTGGAAGAACCACCCGCTGACGTGCAGCAAATGCTGGATACCCTGACCGCAGAGGGAT
This sequence comes from uncultured Anaerolineales bacterium, assembly GCA_964509655.1. Taxonomy (GTDB): domain Bacteria; phylum Chloroflexota; class Anaerolineae; order B4-G1; family B4-G1; genus CAZANJ01. The sequence goes on along the minus strand of CAZDYW010000106.1, from coordinate 164 downwards.
ATCTTGAGCGCGAGAAACAAGGCGAGGACTGGGTCTACCGCGCCCGCTTCGCACGCAAGCGTGGACACACCGTCCCGGCCGGCATCTGGTCGGCCCTGGAGGGTTAGGTATGTAGGGGCGGGCCTTGTGCCCGCCCAGAGTTCCCTCTCCCCTGGGGGAGAGGG
>CAZDYW010000105.1:0-7969 GCA_964509655.1 uncultured Anaerolineales bacterium | reverse complement strand
CCGTGCCCGCCCGCTTCCCGTGCTTGCCTGATTGTGTGCGGGCGACCACGGAGGGATCGCCCCTACGTTGTGGAATTTTCAAACGAGCTCTAAAGGTTTTCAGAAACCTTCAGGATCTTGGCATTGTTCTTCGGGCAAGAACATAGCCACATTCCCGCCGCTGGGGGCGCGGTTGCGCGTGCGCAGGTAGATCAGCTTGCCCGTCGTCGGGGCCAGGATGGGCCGGGGGCGAAAATCCTCCAAATCCACCCAGAAGCCGAAGGGCTCCCCGGCGACAAAATCGGCGCCCGGCCGCGCCTCGGAGTAAAAGGCCCCTTCTCCTGGAGCGCGTACAAAGCGGCGCTCGTCGGTCATCCAGACCATATCCGCCGGCGTGGGCTCGCGCTCATAATCTGCCGCGCCGCTCGCCCCAAAAAATCCCCGGCGCCCCAGAAATGCCAAAATGCGGTCGACGCCTATGCCGACATCCTCGGGGAAGGCGACGGTGCCTCCGCCTATCTCAAATGTCACCGTGCGTTGCTCCGGCCGCAGGCGGGAGAAGATGTGATGGGCCAGCCTTTCCGGCGTGCCCCGTTTGATGACGAAAGGGAGCCCCAGTGAGGCCGCGAACTCGGCGTCCCGCTCTTGATAGAACATGGCGTGGGGCAGGTAACGGGCGTCGCCGGCGCTGTGCAGGTTCAGCACCACATCGGCCTTCGCCGCCACGCTCATCACCGCGCGGCTCAGCGCTTCGGTCAGATTGGCGGGCTCGTCGGGGGTGAAGGAGCGCGCCATGTCACGGTCGCAATCGGGCGTGAAGCGCCTCTCGGCGGCGTAGGCCAGCGGGTTGCAGACGGGCAGCAGGTCGATTTGACCGTGGAGAGTCTTGTCCGCCAGGTGCTCCAGCAGTGCGTAGGCCGTTTGAACGCCGCCATGCTCCCAGCCATGCACGCCCGCCATGATGAGCACGCGCTGCTCTCCCCGTCCCAATCGGTAATGTGCCAGCTTGGCTTCACGGTCGCCGTGAGTGACGTGGATGTGATTAGGTTGTAGGTTTATTCGCCATTCGCCATTCATCATTCAAACCGTTCCAATTGACTTCGTATTCATTCTAGGGTAATATTGTACCAGCTTCGTATCTACTCAGCCTGCTCAAGCTGGGCATCGGTGTGAGCTCAGTCGAACGGTTCTTAACCCAGCGTCTTTTGAGAACTTTTGAGCAACTTGATCAAAAAACGACTTGTTCTAATTTGAAAGTCGGGGGTTGCAAACCCCTCTGAGCGGGGACTGAGAAGTTACCCAGCCTAAGGCATTCATCGAGGAATAACAAAATGGCACGTCGGAAGTACAATCCCACTCGAACTGGGCACGAGGAACTCCAGATCGCCGCTCCTAACGTCTCACGTTTTCTCGTCTTCGTCTCTTGCCTCTCGGCTCTGGGCGCGATGGTTTATGGGCTGTGGTGGCCCGTATCGCCAGCGGTGAGCACAGCGGATGTTTCCCCTGTGCCTCCCACAGCCATTCTAGATTCAACCCTCTCCACTGACCAGGCCACTGCCGCGCCATCGGGGTCCTCTGATGCCTCCGCTGCGGCCTTCGCGCCGACCACAGAGACCACGCCAGGCCCCCCCCTTATCGGCATCGTGGTCGGACATTGGGGAAGTGATCAAGGCGCCGTCTGCCCCGATGGCCTGACCGAGGTCGAGGTCAACCTAGATGTGGCCCAGCGAGTGGTTAAGACCTTGAAAGACCTCGGTTATCAAGCCGAACTGCTGGAGGAATATGATCCGCGCTTGGAAAACTACCAGGCCGATGCCCTCATCTCCGTCCATGCCGATTCCTGCGAACCCTACCCCAATGCGACCCCGCCCGCCAGCGGATTCAAGGTCGCCAGCGTCGAGGACAGCCTCGTGCCAGAGGCCGAAGAGCGCCTAGTGTCCTGCATAGCTCAGTGTTACGCTGCTCGCACCGATATGTATTTCCACGCCAACAGCATCACCTACGACATGAGGCGTTACCACAGCTTCTACGAAATTGATGGTCAGACGCCGGGAGCCATCATCGAGACCGGCTTTATGTATCATGACCGGGATATGCTCACAAAAAGGGCTGACCTGGTGGCCAAGGGCATCGTAGAAGGTATCGTTTGCTTCATCGAGGGCGAGATGCCATAAGCAGCAAAACCCCTCCACTCCTCAGAAATTCATCGCCTCACGAGCCGCCCGCCAGAGATTGGTCCTGACCTGCTCCCGTTCGCGACCGAGTCGCCGCAAGAATGCCTCGACCTCTCCACGTTTTGAATCTTGCCCGAAGGGACACGGCGTAAGCTGGGGATAATCAGCGGCCTGGGCGTAACGCGCTAGTTCTTTCTCTGGCAGATAGATCAAGGGACGAATAACGGTGATCGCTCCGTCGAAGAACTCCACGCGCGGCGCCATCGTCTCCAACCTCCCACTGAACATTAGATTCATCAGCGTCGTGACAGCGGCATCGTCGGCGTGATGGCCCAGGGCCAATTTCTTGCAGCCGTGCTCGTGCGCTGTGATGAAGAGCGCCTTACGACGATTCCAAGAACAGCGGAAGCAATCGAGCGGAAGAGGCTCATCCGGTGGCAACTCCAGGGGGGAGAAGTGATACTCGACACCGAGGCGCTGAAACCATGCCTCCAGATCAGAGCGCCGATCCGGGAGACCGGCCGATGTGCCGACGACGTGAAGGGCGAGCAGATCATAATGGAGCGGAACTCGCGCACGGTGACGGAGCAACAGCTCAAGCAAAGCGCGGCTATCCTTGCCCCCAGAGACCGCCACTGCCACTTTGTCCCCTTCGGCGATCAACTCGAATTCCCCGATGGCGCGGGTAACCTCCTTGAGCAGAAAGAAAGCGATGCGGTCGGGATCATTCATAAGTTCTGTGCTCAAAGAGAGATCGTAACTGGGGGAGGAAACCAGGTTTCGCCGCTTCACTCACGGCAAAACCCGGTTTCTTTGAGAGAGTGCGAGGGATCGTCGCCTTGCTTCCTCTCTGAACTAGGCTTCGAGAATTCCTCTCAGCAAGCCGAGACTCTCCTCCACTTGCTTCGACACCAACCCAGAGGCTATGCTGCCCCCTGGGATATTGTACTCAATGTTGGCACTGATGACCGTCTGATTCTCTCGATCTGCAAACTCGAACAGCCACTTGCTGGGAATGCCTTGCGTTTGCACCTCGAAACGTCTGTTGGGGATCATTTTGGTGATCTCCCCTGTGCCCTTGAAAGCGGGAAGGGGGCCCAACTTAAATTCCCAATTGTAGGTAGAGCCCATACCCTCTCCCGAAATATCAGCGACATTGGTCAAGGGAGGAATCCACTGGGGCCACTGACTGATGTCCGCAATTGTGCTGAACGCTTTATCCACCGATACGTTAAACTCCGCCCTTTTTTCGACTGTAGCCATCTGTAATCTCCTTCACATAATTCTTGCGTTATGAATTTGCCCTAAAAAACGCGGCAGGTGTGGAGACCCGCCCTACATTAGCTATTCATCATTCGCCATTCATACTGCTGCTTGTAGTATTCCTGATAGTGCTCCCCGCTCTTTATCGGGCGCCACCACCACTCGTTGTCCACGTACCAGCGCACGGCCTTCTCGATGGCCTCCTCACAGGTATGAGCCGGTTCCCAGCCCAGCGCCCTGATTTTGCTCACATCGAGTGCGTAACGGCGATCGTGTCCGGCGCGATCCTCCACCGGCTGGATGAGACTCTCCGGCTTGCCCAGCAATTCGAGGATCATGTGGGTCATATCAATGTTGTGCATCTCAGAACCGGTGCCAACGTTATAGATTTCGCCGATCTCCCCCTCATGCAGCACCAAGTCGATGGCCTCACAGTGATCGAGCACGTAGTGGTAATCACGCACCTGCAAGCCATCGCCGTAGAGTGGCAGCGGCTGATCGTCTATGGCGTTAGTGACGAAGAGCGGCACTACCTTCTCCGGATACTGGTAGGGGCCAATGTTGTTCGCCCCGCGCGTGATGGTAACCGGCAACCCATAGGTCACGCGGTAGGCGTTGATCATCAAGTCAGCGCTGGCCTTGCTGGCCGCGTAAGGGCTGCGCGGCGCGACGGTGTCGGTCTCCTTGGAGGCTCCCTCCGGCACGTGTCCGTAGACCTCATCGGTGCTTACCTGATGGTATCGTTCCAGGCCAAGCTCGCGGGTCGCCTCCAGCAATGTGTAAGTGCCATAGACGTCGGTCTTGATGAAGGCGTCGGGGTCCATAATAGAGCGATCTACGTGCGTTTCGGCGGCGAAATTTACAACAGTGTCCACGCCATGCTCTCCAATCGTCTCTTGCACCGTCTCGGCATCACAGATGTCTCCCTTGATAAAGGCGTAACGATCCCCAAAATCCTCGGCCACATCCTTGAGGTTATCCAAATTCCCGGCGTAGGTCAGCTTGTCGTAGACGACGATGGAATAGGCTGGGTATTTCTCCAGCATATAACGGGTGAAGTTGGAACCGATGAAACCGGCGCCGCCGGTGACCATAATGTTGCGCACAAAAACCTCCTTATCGGCTTTACTCCAAGCAACGGGGGCTTGGCTCCTGGTCGAGTTACGCGGAGGAAGTTATGTAGAAGGATACCCGCCCTTGGAAATCAATTTGTCCCAGCTATTCTACCATAGCTTACGGGCGAGGCAACCTTGACTTGCAGACTGAAAGTGCTATCATTAGCGCCACTCAATTATAAACGAAGAAACAGTTTTCTTTTCCCGAATTGAGAAGTTACTCGAAGCGCTTTTGAATTGACAATGTATCTAAGCTCAGGACGGAAGAAACGTAAATCATCTCCCTGGCGCGTGATACTTTTGCTGTCGCTGATCGGCCTTGCCCTGTACGTTTACTCCCAGATCGATCAGGAACAAGTCGAAAGCACCTTCGTCCCCACCCCAACGCCCACCCGCACCCCGAAATCCTATGTCTTCGAGGCGGAAGACCGCTATTGGCAGGGCGATATTCCCGGAGCCATCGCCGCTTACGCGCAAGCGCTCTCCCTCGACACCACCGATGTTGAGATCTACATCGCCCTGGCGCGGTTGCTGGCTCTGGAAAAACGGACCGTCGAAGCCGTGCGCTACGCCGAGCGTGCGGTCGAGATGGCGCCAGAAAACGCGCGTGCCTGGGCCATCTTGGGCATGGCATATGATTGGGTCGGCGACGTAGAAGAGGCCATCGAAACCTGCCATCACGCCGTCGAGCTCGACCCAGCCTACGCCGAGGGATACGCCTACCTGGCCGAGGCCTACATCGACGCCGGGCGATGGAATGAGGCGAACCAGTATGCCCAAACCGCCCTGGAATTAGATGATCACAGCGTGGATGTCCATCGCAACCACGGCTACGTGCTGGAGGTGCAAGGGAATTATTGGGAGGCGATAGAGGCATATGAGCGCGCCCTGGAAATTCATCCCAAACTGGCCTACATCCACATCGCCATCGGACGGAACCACAGGGCACTGGGCGAGCTCGAAGCGGCCGCGGAGAGTTTCCAGAAAGCAGCCGAGGCTGACCCTTCCAGCGCCGAGGCTTTCGACCGTCTGGGATGGCTGTATTACAACCTGGAAAAGCACGAAGAAGCAGAAGCCTACTTCCAGCATGCCATCGAAGCCGATCCCGAATACGCGCCTCCCTATGGACACCTGGCCATCATCTATTGGAGCCATCGCAACTATGAGGACGCTATCCCCAACTTCGAGAAAGCCATCGATTTGGAATGCATCGCCGAGCGCCGGAGGGCGCGCTCCTTTTTCATCACCATCGAAGAACGGCAGTCTCAGCCCACCACTCCCTCCACCGAAGTTGTGCTGAAGGGAAAGTTTACTCCCTCCCTGCACCATGGCACAGAGAGCATGCGGACATCATTGCACCCCGAAAAGGACGAGGAAGCTTGGAAGGGCACGCGCGGCGCTGTTGATCTCGATACACAAACGGGCATATACACGGTCACTTTGGAAAAAATGCCCCAACTGCGGTATGATCAGACTTATGTGGGATGGTTTCAGGGAGTCGACGCGCTCTCCGGCGATCCACTGAACACCGGCCCGCTGCAAGTGGCAACCGATGGAAGCGCAGAAATTCAACTTGAGGCTAAGTGGGTCGAGGGGCCTCAGATCGGACATCTCTACACGCTGGGCCTGGCCTACTTCTATATGGCCGAGTGTGATAAATCATACCCTCTCTTCAACGCGGCCCTCCAGATTGACCCCAACGAGCTCAACGCGAAAGAGGGCATCCGCTTGTGCCAGATGGCAGAGGCCGAGGATTGATATGTGGATGATCCTCATCACCTTTCTCCTCGGCGCACTCGTGGGCATTTTGGTCAATCAACTCGCCTCCGCTTTGCCCGCACGGCGCCCTCCCACGCTGCCCCGCTGCACCCATTGTGGTCGCACGCTTCCCTGGTGGCAATGGCTGACTCTGATTCCTCACCTGATCGGGCGTGCTCGCTGCCCCTCCTGCGGCGCAGCACTAGGGCGGCGCCCCGTGCGCCATCCGCTGGTCGAGATCGGCCTGGGAAGCACATACAGTTACCTCTGGATACTTTTCGGCTCCTCTATCAAGTGCCCATTGTACGCCATCTACAGCACCATCTTCGCCATCATCTTGGTCACCGATATCGAGCGCCGCTTGATCTTCAACGCGGTGACTTATCCTTCCATAATCTTCGCCATCATCGCCAGCTTCTTCACCCCGAACATGACCTGGTGGAGTTCGCTCCTCGGCGGCGCCATTGGCCTGATATTCTTCTTCATCGTCGCCCTGGTGGGAAACACCTTCTTCGGCGACGGCGCGATGGGCATGGGAGATGTCAAGCTAGCTACTTTCGTCGGCTTGATCACAGGTTTCCCCCTGGTCATCGAGGCACTGGTGCTGAGCATCCTGTTTGGCTCAGCCGTGAGCTTCATCTTGCTGATCGCCGGTGCGCGTGGCCTGCGCGATCACATCCCCTACGGACCCTTCCTCGTCGCCGGCGCCATGACCACGTTGCTCTGGGGCTACCCCATCGCCGAATGGTTCCTGTATTAAGGGTTGAGGTTAAGGGTTGAGGCTTGAGAACAGAGAATCGACAAAGCCACTCCCTTGTTCTCCATTCTCCATCCTCCATTCTCCTAACCCTGACGGTTCTGGGTGGCTTCCTGCGCTTCTACCAGATCGGCAGCGAGGGGCTGTGGCTCGACGAGGCCTTCAGCCTGTGGATGGCACAGCACCCGCTCGGCGAGATGTGGCGCTGGCTCGTGCGCATCGATCAGCACCCGCCGCTCTACTACGCGCTGCTGCGCCTCTGGACCCACATCTGGGGCGAAAGCGAGGCCAGTCTGCGCTCCCTCTCCGCGCTGTTCGGCACCGCCACCATCCCGCTGATTTACCTGTTGGGCCGCCGCCTGCTCGACGAGCGAACGGGCTTGCTGAGTGCCTTGATCCTGGCCATCTCTCCCTTTCACATCCGCCTCGCCCAGGAAGCGCGCATGTACACCCTACTGGCTTTCAATGCTTGCCTGGCCCTATACGCCCTCTCGCGCATCATCACCTCCCGCACCCGCCCGATCTGGCCTCGGCTGCTCTACATAAGCTCCGCCGCTGCCGCCCTCTGGACCCATAACACCGCCATCTTCCTCCTCATCGCCCTCAACCTCATCGCATTACTCCACCTGCACCGTTCTCCATCCTCCATTCTCCATTCTCCATTCTCCATTCTCCATTCACCATCCCCCATTCTCCTCTGGCTGCCCTGGATACCGGCCTTCGTCTTGCAGAGCGTGGGCGTCTACCGGCGGTTCTGGCTGCCCGCGCCGACGCTGGCGACCGTGATCGACACCATCGGCGCTTTCCTCTGCGAGCGTCTGCCCCTCCCGCCCGCCGGCCTGATCGCAGCCAGCTTATTTTTCATAACCCTACTTGCACTCGGCACACGTTGCATCTACAGTACGAATCGCCGCCATTCTCCA
>CAZDYW010000104.1:0-8047 GCA_964509655.1 uncultured Anaerolineales bacterium | reverse complement strand
AGGTGTCCACCCGCGCCCAGATGGTATACTCGCCGGGCTCCTCCAACCACATCTGCCCTATGACTTCGACACTTTCGCGTTCTTCTATCCCATCCACCCACTGCTTGGAATCTCCAATTGGTTTCTGGGGAGGGGTATAGATCGGATCGACGTAAAAGTCCACATCGAAGGTTTCATCGCTGCTGCCATCAGTGAGGTTCTCGATGAAGGCCGAGATAGCAAAGGTCTTCTGTGGACATACTAACCTGGGAGCCGAGAGGGAATCGATGGTGAGATCGGGTGGAGGTGAAAGTACGCGCACGTCGGCCGAGTAGGCTATATCATCATCGCCACAGCCGCCACCTGCTTGATGAGTCTCGAAACGATAGAGGCCCAAGCTGCCAGCGGGGATCGTGAAGTCAATGTCGGTCAAATCCAAGGTTTCCTCGTCAACCTCGAAAGAAGTCAACACAGCTTCTTCAGTGTCGACGGTCTCGGAGGTAACGTCTGTTTCGTTGGGGCTGACACACCACCACAAGCTGTATTCAGTATTGCTAATGTGATCCATCACATCGACCTGAATCTCCTCATCAGGGACGACCTCGTGGCTGGAGACGGTGATATAAGGCACAGGCGTCGTGATCGTCCCGGTGAAGAAACGCCAGGTTTTTGAAGCCAGATCGGCTATTCCCGCAGTTCTGGCGCTGACGTTCGCCGTCCCCTCATAATTGGCGTAAATAGTGACTGAAGCCCATCCATCTTCGTCAGTATTCCGCACTACCTCCTGATACCCAATTCCAGAGTAATCGAAAGAGCCGAAATCCGTGGCGAAAGCGACCGCTACATCACTCGCTTGCTCGCCGTTTGCATCCGCCACTACAGCAGTAAACACGTGCGAGCGATCATCAGGCATGATGTTAGTCGCAGCCTCGGGAGATAGATCGATAGTATAGGGCATGGGAGTAGGTGTCCCCGTGATCGGAGTCGTGGAGGTCGGAGTTCTAGTTGGTATGAACGGCGGTGGGGTGATCTCGCTGAGATCGGGATTAATATCAGGAGCAGGCGGAGGCGTGCCACCAAACTCTGAATCGAGGCCCTCATTGGTCATCTGCACGTCAGCCCGTACTGTGACATATTCTGCAACTACAGAGTAGATGGGATCGGCGATTTCGACATTGTGCTTGACGAAAACTCGCACCGATGCTCCCTCAAGCCCGGGATGCCCTAGACACCCGCGTTCTCCAAGAGGATCATCAGGGTCCCATTGCTTCTGCTGCAAGTCTGGATCATTACAATCCGTCCTAAAAGAAGGCACTCCCCATATCCGAACACCGAAGAATCGCGGTTCACCCTCGTAACCATCTCCAAACCCAAACTCGTGCAGATGGTCCTCGTCAATGCGCAGTCCAACCGACTGTCGACGAGCTATTTCCTTAATAAGATCCACACGACGGCGGTAATAATCCTCTTCAGGCTCATTATAATTATAAGATTCTGGGCAATAAGGATAACCGATTTGATCATCTGGATCTCCCTCTCCCAAACCATTGTCAAGAACTCCATCCTCATCCAAATCCAAACAGGCGCCTTGCAGAGGGCGATTGGTAACAGCAAAACGCGCGGCTTCACGCGCGGCATGCTGCACGGTCAAATAACCTTGAATAATCAACGCGCCCTCAATTATGCCAAAGATTACCCCTATCAAGATAGGGAGAACCAACGCGAATTCTACCATACTCTGTCCTCTTCGCTTTTTCATAACCCATCCTCCTCGGGTTGAAATGCTCGCCTGTCTCAAACCCTTTCTTAAATCCACTATGCGAAGACGAAGTAATACTTGATAACCGTTCAAAGAAAACCGGAGTCGGTTTAATTTTCTAAACTACACTTGAAAAATCGCTTCTTTCCGATGCGTTTAAAGACCGATCACAGTAGGATAATGGAGACACTCGCCCCATATGAACGGTTAACTCAACTATAGCAAGGCAAACTTCCTATCCGAGTTGCTTATGGCCAGGATAGAGGAAAATCATTGGCTGCAGAATCAGCTTCAATCCTAACAGATTATACACCCTACGTTCACATTCTTGCAAATCCTGCACCCATCGAATATACCCCTCGACCCCAAGCCAACTATGATATTTCATGAACAAAGCCCCGCTGTGGCGGGGCTTTGTTCAACAGTACGGGCATATATTGCCACAGCAAGTACTGAATTCTATCCTGTTGGGTTCTGCAAAGTTTCCGTTATCCTGCTGAATACAGCACCAATCTGTGGGCCGAGTACCGCCAAAATTGCAATTACCACAATGGCCACCAGAACGAGAATTAACGCATACTCAACCATGCCCTGACCTTCTTCACGCGGTAGATACAACATTTATCTCACCTCCTCTTATAGATTTTATATAATCATCCGATACAAAGTCTTGCTCTACCGATCATCTTAGATAATAAAAAGTCTCTTTGCTTATGATGATCCTGACACTAGTATACCACACCATTGAAGACTTGTCACTAGGGAAATCCCTAGTCCTTACACTAGGGATTCCCCTAGTCTTCAGACTGCTCGCCCCAAAACTCCTCTGGCAAATGATCACGTACCCAAACAACGGCTTCCAGACGAGAGGCAACGTTCAGCTTGCTCAAAATATTCGTGATATGATATTCCACTGTTTTAGTCGTCACCTCCAATTTATCTGCAATGGCAGCGTTATCTAAACCCCTCCCCAGCAACCTCAGCAGCTCTCTCTCACGCTCGGTCAAGCGATTCCAGCGATCGCCCACCTCTTCGCGCCAGCGGCGAGCCCGCACAAACTGTTCTCCACTAAAAGTGCTTTCCCCTTTATAAACGTGACGTATCGCATCCACAAGTTTGGCTGATGCTTCTTCCTTAGTGACGAAGCCTTTAACTCCAGCCGCCATCATCTCGACCAAATAAGCATCTCGATCATGAGCCGTCAGCACCAAGGTAGTTGTGTCTGGGCTGTGGGTACGCACCCATGCCTCCAGTTCCGCTGGTCGTGGACCGGGCATAACTACATCTAGCAGCAATATATCTGGATGAAACTTTTGTATCAGTTCTTGTGCTTGGAGACCATTCTCAGCTTCCCCCACAACCTCAATATCCGGTGCTTCGTCTAAAACAGCACGGATCCCCGCACGCATCATAGGATGATCATCAGCTAATAATACACGGATGGACACGTTTTCCCTCCTCTGCCAACATATCCGTACAACCACCTAGGCAAGCAAAAAGGGTACAAAGGAAGCACAACTTCACTGAAATCAAGGGGAAAATATATAGTCAATACACATTAGGTACGTTGAGGAAATCAAAGTTATGCTCCCTCACAATTTACATTTGTTCTAAATGGCTTGCCCCTTTACCTTCCACTAAGCAAGTATTAAAAGTTGCTCAACTCAACATCGCGTCTTAATCGGCCTGATACGGGCACTGGAGGATTTCAATAGGGGCTGAGAATCAAAGAACTTCACCCCCTACCACGAGGTGGTACACGAAACACGCCAAGCCCATGTTACTCACATATGGAGCAACAACAGCCCGGAGAAACGATATTGATTCAAAATGCACCAACCGCAACGGCAACCATCACCGATGCGTCCCGCCAGCATACTATGTGGAGAAGATAGAGGGGGGAATCGTCTTCCCTCAACTCACTAAGGAGAAGAATGCCGATAGCTTGGCAGTGAGTGAAATAACTCACTACCCCGCTATAAGGGACTTTTGGATCCATTGGCCCTTATGTCAAGAGGCCAAAGATCCGGGGGGAAAGAGACTACAGTGATATCAAGATCACAGAATAGAAGTCACAGCATACAAGCACAGCCCAACTCCAAAAAATTTCGAACCATTCCCCATAATCATTATTATTGTAACATATCGGAATAGCAATAGGAAATTGGTACTACACTCGACACTGCTCCATGCTCCTAAGAAAAAGATCAAGAGACAGGCAAATCGAAACTAACCTTTGTCCCCCGTCCCAAGCCACTATCAACTTGTATCTGCCCTCCGAGCATCTCCACGCGTTCCCGCATCGTCGTCAAACCCAGGCGTTCTGCCTCCACCGAAGCGAGAGCATCGGTAAGATCAAAGCCATCACCGTCATCCTCGACCGAGACATGAATACTCTCATCCTCTACATCTACATTGATTTGAACGCTACTGGCGTGGCTATACTCCTGCGCATTGTTAAGTAGTTCTTGAATAATGCGAAAGGCCGTAACCTCCTTATGAGACGCTAGCCGCTTTTCCTTACCAGTCACCGTCAAATTAGTACGAACGCCGCTGTTATCAGAAAAACTTTCCACATAACGCCGAAGCGTTGGAACCAACCCAAGATCATCCAGCATCATAGGGCGCAAATTCAAAATAAATCCCTTAACCTTCTGGAATGTCGATCCCACTGCATTCTTCAAATTCGTCAACTCTCCACGCGCTCGATCAGGGTCAGAGTCCATCAAACGCTCACAAATTTCAGCTTGAAGTACCAAATTGGTCAAAGACTGGGCTGGGCCGTCGTGCATCTGCCTGCTAAGGCGCCGACGCTCCCGTTCCTGCGCTTCGATAATCCGCACAATCAAAGGCTGTGCAGCCTCTCCGCCTTCCCCTTCCCCTTCTCCATGCTCATCAACTTGCTCCTCAAACTCTAAAATACTCCGAAGCAGATCAAGATACTCCGTCAAGTTACGCTGATCGCTCTGTAGTTTCTCCAACTGTCCGCGCATCATAAAAAGACGCTGGCGCGTCTCCAGCACCGTCTTGTAGCTTTCTTGAATGTCACTGCGCGAGACAGTCTCAACGTTCGCTTCAATTTGCCGTAACCGATTGGTTGCCTGTGTGTTACGCTGAGCCATACGCTCCACCTCAGCGGTCGTCTGTTGTATAAGCAGGTCTATTTCCTTCAACCCTTGTTGCTTCTGCTCATACTCTTTCCTACACCTATCCAGAAATTGCTCCAGCGAATTAGCATCGGTTTCGGTTGAAACAGCCATGTCATTCCTCCCTCCTGCTCAAAACATCGCCCTCCGTGTCCAGTTCCATCTGTTTACGTAAAGGCACCCAGCCACGACGAAGAGCATACACCGCCGCCTCAGTTCGCCCTGCCACTCCGAGCTTTTTCAATACAGAGCTCATGTGGTTCTTAACTGTCTGATTACTGATCCCTAGATGGTAGGCGATCTTTCGATTGCTCAGACCTTGGACAACTAGCTCCAAAATTTCCATTTCACGTGACGTAAGCGGTGAAAGGTATTGCTCCTCCTCCTCAAAAACCCCGCCGCCGAAGCGCCGGAACTTCTCCAAGAGCCAATCACCAATGGCATCCTCGTCAAAAGCGGACTCATCGACAACGTACCAACCCTGATTCACTTGCCTAATTACGCGCATCAAGCGCTCTGGCTCAACGTCCTTGGAATGATAGGCCGAGGCCCCAGCCTGAATCGCATGATAAACTTGCTCTTCGTCATCATAAGCCGTGAGCATAATGACGTGAATTTCTGGACACAGTTCCTTTAGTCTGCGCGTGGCCTGTAGTCCATTAAGAGTAGGCAAATTGATGTCCATCAAAACCACATCGGGAAGCAACTCCTGGGCCAGAGTCACCGCTTCATCGCCATCGGCCACTTCACCTACGATGTGCAAGTCTTCCTGTGTCTCCAGTAAATTTCTCAATCCTTGGCGGAAGACCGGATGGTCATCCACAATCAACACACCTACTTTCTCCGCCATATGACTTCCCCGCTCCTGATTTACTCGCTCAACCCGAGTTAGATTTCCTCTAGATCAAATAGAATGTCCAGCAGCGCCTCTTGCAGTTCATCCAACCAGGAGGCATCACCGGTCACTTGAGCAGCTTCGATGTCAGAAAGCAGGTCCTCCAGCTCATCTCGATCCTCTGACTCCAAATCAGCAGTAGCAAGAAGGTCATCGGCTCTCGCTATCAAGGCCTCAAATTCGGAAGAAAGCTCAATCGGCTCTGCCACTCCAACCGCTTCTGACACCCGATCTTGCGCTTTCATAATCTCCGTCTCGCTCAACCGCGCGAGAGGAGCATCTACCGTGATGTCTTTCTCGTTGCCTGTGTAACGATCTTGCGCCTTAACTTTCAAAATCCCATCCACACCAAAGTCAAACTGGACCGTGACCTCAGCCAGGTCACCTGGCTGCTCTGGCTCTAGATCGGTGATTCTGAACTTTCCCAGCAAAGTGTTCTCCGAGGCAATTGAACTCTCACCCTGATATACTTTGATTTCCACCGTGTCCTGCTCCGGATACAAAGTGTTATAGACTTCCTCCTTAGTCACCGGTATGGTGGTGTTGCGTCGGATCAGCACACTGTAGCGATCAGGAATGATGCGTCCTCTGCGAAATTCTGCCACTTCGATGCCCAACGAATAAGGTGTCACATCCACCAAAATGGCATCTATCGAATCACCTGCTATGATCCCCGCTTGCACGCCAGCCCCCAAAGCAACCGCTTCCTCCGGGTTGATAGACATATGGGGCTCGACATCAAGGTGATTAGCCACCAGATCCCAAACCGCTGGGACGTGCGTGGAGCCGCCTACCAAGAGCACTTGGTCAATCTCATCCCGCGAAACCTCAGCGTCGCTCAACACCCGTTCGATGGAAGCCACGGTTTTGTCAAGCAAGTCCTCAATCAACCCCTCAAACTCGTAGCGGCTAATCTCATACTCCACGTGCAGGGGCACACCCCCTTTTTCCGCGATGTACTCTTCCTTAACCCAGGCGAAGGGATGGGACGAAAGCTCAATCTTCGCCTCTTCGGCGGCGCGGTTCAGACGCGCCCACGCCCGGCGATCCTTCCGCAGGTCGATCCCGTGATCATCCTCAAAACGGGCGGCGATGTTCTCCGCCAGAAGCCTATCGAAATCATCGCCTCCCAGCCGTGTGTTTCCATGACTGGCACGAACCTCGACGATGCCTCCCATCAACTCGACCAGAGAAGCATCGAAGGTGCCCCCTCCCAGATCGTAGACTAAAACCAGCTGATCCTCGATCATATTCAGACCATAGGCCAGCGCAGCAGCCGTAGGCTCATTGATGATCCGCCGCACATTGAAACCAGCGATCTGACCGGCCTCACGAGTGGCCTGACGCGCTGCATCGGGGAAATAGGCCGGCACGGTGATAACGGCGTCGGGGACCTCCTCGCCTAAGTTACGCTCGGCGATAGTCTTCAATTCACGCAGAATAAAGGCCGAAACCTCCTGCGGGGTGAGATCACGCCCGTCCAGGTGAACTTTTATATCGGTTCCCATCTCCCGTTTGATGGAGCGAACCGTTTCCTCTGGATGTAAAACATACTGATTACGTGCCGGGGTCCCGACCAGCCATTCCCCCGACGGCGAGTATCCCACCACCGAGGGTATAATCCGCTCTTCACCGTTGGGAAGCATTTGAGGCGTACCATCGCGCACGATGGCTACACCAGAGTTTGTCGTACCTAGATCAATTCCTACGATCATCCTACCCACTCACTCCTATAATCTAATTCGCTCACTCATTACACTACATAGTGAGCGATCACTATTCACACGAAAAATCCTTGGGCTCAAACGAAACATCGTTCAAGATCTTTACCAAACCCTCCCCCACCACACACAATACAAAAAGACCATGCCGGTATGCAAATCGGTCGGCATCTTCCACAATATCCAGTCCTGCCACACCACCATAAATTGTGTGGTCCCTGTAACGGGGGAAATAGACCAGCAATTCCTCCAGTGTCTCAAGAAAATCGCGCACGTCTTGCACTCGCAGCGTGCTTTTGACTTCAACAATCACAACAACGTCATCATCCTCCAGGACGATATCCAGTTCCATGTGACGTCCATTCCGACGGGCCTTTATTCGCTGGTAAACGTAGTTTACCTGGATGCCTCTCTCCTGGAAGAGCTGAATAGCGCTGGGCTCCACCAGCGCTTCCATCATTTTCCCCCATTGACCGGCAAACATTCCGTAGAGGTTATCAAAAGACTCACTCGTTTTCTGAATCTGCTTGTTTGTCTCCGCGAAGAG
>CAZDYW010000103.1:5021-8061 GCA_964509655.1 uncultured Anaerolineales bacterium | reverse complement strand
CCCGATCCACTGCCTTGAGTTTCCCGTCAGATGCGGTAAAATTCAAGCTATGGGTACACGTCTTTCAAAACTAGCGCCCTGGGTCGTGGTGGGGCTACTGCTCCTGACCTTCGCACTGCGCACTCCCGCATTGGAGGTGCAAGAACTATCCTTTGACGAAGTCGGTAGCGTCTACATCGCCGATCGAGGCCCTGTGGGAATGCTCACATACCTGAGGGGCGCCATCCGTGAGCATCCCCCTCTTTACTACCTACTCCTCTCCCTTTGGATGCCCCTGGCCGGGCGCAGCGAATTCGCCGTGCGATTTCTGTCCGTCGCCATCGGTACAATAACAGTCGCAGCGATTTACCGGTTGACGTCGCGGGATGGGCACCGGTCAGTAGCCCTATTGGCGATGCTTCTACTTCTGCTTTCCCCCTTTCATCTACAGATCTCGCGCAGCGCGCGGATGTACGCTTTATTAGCCCTGTGGAGCTTGCTCTCCCTCTTCATTTTTATACGACTGCTAAGGCAAGATGCGCATAAAGGGCATCAGTTGGGAAGCTGTTGGATATTATTTTGGATAGTAACCGGCCTGGGGACATTTACCCATTACTTCATGGCCTTCGTACTGATCGCCGAGGATGTTTTCTTGCTTCTCAACTGGCGACGTTACCGCCGCCTATGGGCCCCTTGGTTGATCATCCACGCGATCCTGGGTGGGATAGTAGTCCTCTGGGCCCTCATCTCTCCCGGGCTGGGGGCCACGTTGCTCTCCCTCTGGCGCCGCGGAATGGCCTCGCACGTGCGCTGGGATCACTTGGCACGCGCACTCAACGGCCTCTATCTGGGAGCCACCCTGCGCCCCAACTGGTACCATCTGGGACTGCCATTGCTCCTGACAGCCCTCGGTGTCGGTTTGGCTTCGAGACGAAATCGCGGGGCCTTGGGCTGGGAGAGGCGCGAGAGCTTACTCTTACCTTTGCTGCTGAGCGTGCCGTTGATTGCCGTCCTGGCAATGCCCGAACGTGTAGTGGGCCGTTACCTGACGACGGCCCTTCCGGCTTCCATTTTGGCGATAACGGAGGCAATTGGACAATTGAAGAAGCCGAGTTTTCACAGGGAATCTGGATTATGGGTCAGTCTTCCGATCTCCTTCCTGGGATGGGCATCCTTGACCGGGATCGCTTTTGTGAACTTACAGGCCTACCCGCCGGCCTATTCTCCGGTGGAGGAAAGTCTTCGCGATAGAATGGCCTATCTGAAAACTCACGCCCGCGCCGATGACGGCTTGCTGCTCCACGGCCCCTGGCAGAGTCTGCTGCTCACTTATTACGACGCCGGCCCTCCTAAACCCTACAACATCCCAATGAAAGGCCTTCAAGTAGAAGCTGACCTGACCGCGAAGAAACTGAGCGAGATTTTCAACGCCCACGAGCGCGTCTGGGTCTCCTACAACTCCGTCGAACCCGTGGACCCGGACTGGATCGTCTCCCACTGGCTGCACGAGCACACCCACCAGGTCTGGTCGAAGGATAAACTGACCCTCTATTATGCCCCTCCCGTCGAAGAGCTGCCTGCGGCCTTGTCACGCCCGCTCCCCGACGAGGATGCGGCAGTAAAACCATCTCGTTTTCAGATCTTACTACCAATGGTGATGCACGGCGGCGCTTCCAGCTATGACGCTTTAGAACGCACAGACGTCATCTTTGGGGACAGGCTACAACTGGCAGGCTGGGCGCTGGCAAACCCTGACCCGACCGCTGGGGAAGCACTCCTCCTGCTCACGCGATGGCGCGCGATCAAAGACATCACCCACGGCTTGACATTATGGCTGGAGCTGATCGATGCCTCAGGGAATACCTGGGCCGAATATCAATTTCGCGTAGGCCCGGCCCACGCCCCCATCAAGAAATGGGAGGCTGGGGAGACTTTCATAGAGCGACGGGGCGTGCTGGTTCCCATCGGTGTCCCCCCCGGCGAATATGAGCTCCGCGTGCGGGCCTTTCCTGCCGGGGACGGCGGGGAATGGCTCCCGGTGGGGGGAGCGTTTACCATCGGGCCGATTAGCGTGGAGCGATTGATTTTGAATCAAGGGCCGAATGGAACAGCTTCGTGGAGCTGCGCACAATATCCAGAGCTCTGTACCGAGCCCATCGAGAGGTTACACATCACTTTCGGCGACACGCTGGCCCTGGTCGGGTACATACCCTGGGGGGAGCGCTTCACTCAGGGCAACCCGCTCCTGTTCAATCTCTACTGGCAAGCGCTGATTACGCCCACGACGGATTACGAGTTGGGGATGGCGCTAGTTGATGATGACGGGGAAGTGCTGACCGAGCGGAGGGCCCAGCCGGCCACCGATTGGTTCCCCACAAGCCAATGGCGAGCCGGCGACTTGGTGAAAGCTCGCCACACATTCCAACTGCCAATCGATGCACCGCCGGGCCGTTATCACATCCGTCTGACAGTCTACGACCCCGATGGGGCACCGCTGCCGGTCGCCGGTACATACTCCTACAAAGTCCTCGACTGGTGGACGCGGGAGAAGAAACCCACTGGCAGCGAGATATTATTACAACCGGCTGTGAATATTGAGGAGCGTCCGCGCCGCTATCGCCCGCCAAACATGGAGCATCGGCTAGACGTGGTGCTGGGACCGGAAGGCGACCCTGGCGACGTGCGACTTTTAGGGTATGATACCACTACAACGTCCGTTGAGCCGGGGGGCGCCATCGAATTGACATTCTACTGGAAGGCGCTGCGGCGGATGGACCGCATCTACGCCGTCTTCAACCACCTCGTCGGCCCGGAGGAGATGTTATTATCTCAGGAGGACAGTTGGCCGCAAGGGGGGACATATCACACCAATCAGTGGCTACCGGGTGAAGTGATCGAGGATCATCACACCATCCAGATACCACCCGATGCGTCTCCGGGGGAATATGAACTGCGCATCGGCATGTACAACGCCGCTAACGGGGAGCGCCCCGTAACTTTGGTCGACGACGCACCGATCCCTCAGCGATATGTGGTACTGACGACCGTCAGAATTGAGAAT
>CAZDYW010000103.1:0-4921 GCA_964509655.1 uncultured Anaerolineales bacterium | reverse complement strand
CGACGCACCGATCCCTCAGCGATATGTGGTACTGACGACCGTCAGAATTGAGAATTGAGAATTGAGAATTGAGAATGAGATTGAGAATTGAGGATAGAGAATTGAGAATAGGGAATCGGGCCAGTCTGTCATCTGTCTTTTTCATCATCTGTTCATTGTTCATTGCCATGGCCCTACTCTATGGTGCCATCATCCCTGTCTTCGAGACGCCCGACGCCAACGGCCATTACGCCTACATCCACGAACTGACCGAGGGGCGTGGCCTGCCGGTGCAAGGCACCGATTCCGGTCAGCGGGTCACCGGCTACGTGGCGAGCCACCCGCCGTTATATTATACCATCTCAGCCGCGCTCACCTTCTGGAATAAGGAGGATTTGGACCGTCGAGCGTGGGCCTGGAGGAACCCCTACCACGCCATGGGAGATCCCAGCCGGACAGTCAACAAGAACTATCTGATTCACACGCCGGCCGAACAGTTCCCCTGGCACGGAACAGCCCTCACGGTGCATATCGCCCGCCTAGTCTCGACCGCGCTGGGAGTAGTGGCGGTCGCGGCGACTTACGCCACCGCGCTGGAGATCTTCCCTAATCGGCGCTGGCTGGCCCTGGGCGCCGCATCGCTCACCGCCTTCAACCCGATGTTCATCTTCACCTCCGCGCGAGTGAGCAATGACGCGGCCGTCACAGCCTTCGGCTCCCTCATCATCTGGGGCTCGGTGCGGCTGGCCGTGCGCGGACTATCCAGTCGAGGGCTGGCGGCCCTGGGCGCCGCGCTCGGTCTGGCCGTTCTCTCCAAGCTAAGCGGCGTCGCCCTCGCACCACTCCCGGCCTTGGCCCTTCTCTTCGACGCAATACGCAACGAGCAACGCGGTTCACGTTTTACGTTTCACGTTTCACGTTTTACGTTCCGTAAGGATCGCCTCACGCGCCTGTTCCGGGATGCCCTCATCATCTTCGGCGTCGCCGCCCTCGTCTGCGGCTGGTGGTTCGCACGCAACTGGCTGCTCTACGACGAAGTGATGGGCACCCACGCCTGGCTCAGCCACACCGCCACCGTGCGTCCGGAGCCCATCGGCCTCCTTGATGTAATCCCTCAACTGGACGGCCTGGAGATGTCATACTGGGCTATGTTCGGCTGGTTCAACATAGCCGCCGCCCCGTGGATGTACCGCTTCTGGTGGGGGTTGGTGCGCGTGGCCGCCCTGGGATTGGCGCTCGTGCTGATCGATCAATGGCGCACGAGCGGTGAGCGCAAAATGACGCCTCCAGTGCAGATGGGATTGTTGGCCCTGGTCGCAGCTTTCCTCCTCATATTCGGATCGGTCTGGCGCTTTATTATGATCGTGTTAGGCTCCCAAGGGCGTTACCTGATGCCAGTCGTGGCCCCCATCTCCATCCTGCTGATGCTGGGGCTGAGCCGCTTTCTCCCCAAAAGCTGGGAGCCCGGATTGGCGATCCTGGTCGGCGGCGTCCACCTGGCGCTCGCAACCCTCTGTCTCTTCCAATTCATCCTCCCCGCTTACGCCATCCCTGCGGTGGTGGAGGAAAGCCAATTGCCCCCAGAGATGACGCGCTTCGATCTCACTTTCGAGGACACGCCTATTCAACTTCTTGGAGGACACATCGAGACACCTAGCGCCCATCCTGGCGATGAAGTAGAGGTCAGTCTCTACTGGCGTGCGACTGAGTTGCCGCAGGAGAATCTCATCACCTTCGCCCAGATATTGGGACACGATATGGAACCCGTAGCCGGCGTGGACTGCTACCCTGGACGGGGTAACTTCCCACCCACGCTCTGGCAGACCGATGTGATCTACCGCGACCGTTACCGCTTGCCCCTCACTCATGATCTTGATGGCAAAGTGCCGACCGTCGCCGCGCTCCACGCTGGACTTTACCACCAAGGCGGCGAACGCCTACCGGTCACATTCCCCTCAGGACAGCCAGCTCCTGAGCCGATGCTGCTCGACCTTATGCCCATCCGCCCGCTCGAACCGCTATCCGAAGAGGTCGAACACTCCGTAGGCGCCCAAATCGGCGAGAGCATCACCCTGGTGGGCTATGACCTCAACCCTCAATCCTCAACCATCAGTCCTCAACCATCAACAATCTCTATCACCCTCGTCTGGCGTGCCGAGGCCCCACCACCGGCCGACTACACCGTATTCCTCCACCTGATCGATGGAAGCGGTGCGCTCGTGGCTCAAGATGATCAGCAGCCACTGGAAGGCGCATACCGCACCTCTTTCTGGGCCCCCGGGGACATTGTGCGGGACACGTATCAACTGAAAATAGAGGACGAAACATCATCCTCCACCGGCGCCTACACCATCGTCGTCGGCATGTATGATTCACAGACCGGTGAGCGTGTGCCAGCCTACGACGGCACGGGCACCCGTTTCAAAAACGATGCCATCATAGCCGGTGGGATGAGGGCGAATGATGAATAGCGAATGGCAAATGGTGAATGATGAATGGCGACTTGCAACTTGCAATAAGCGAAGCGGCAGCAACTTGCAACTTGCAATAAGCGAAGCGGCAGCAAATTACCTCTTGCCTCTCCTTCTCCTCATCTACGTCACCCTGGGCGTGATCTACAGCCTCGCCACCCCAGTACTGGAGGCTTCTGACGAATTCAAGCACTACCCATACGTCCAGTACGTGCAGACCCAGCACGACCTGCCCGTGCTCGACCCTGAGAGATGCCGAGAATCGCCCGACGAGTGCCCCTGGCTTCAAGATGGCGGACAACCTCCCGCCTACTACATCTTGATGGCCGCGGCCACATCATGGATTGACACATCCGACCTCTACGAATTGCGCCGGATGAATTGGCACGCCTTCATCGGCAATCCGAGCCAGATCTGCAACAAAAACCTGATCATTCACCGCCCGGAGCAAGAGCGATTCCCCTGGCAAGGAGCTGTACTGGCGATCCACATTTGTCGCTTCTTGACCCTTTTATTTGGAACCGGCACGGTGGCGCTGACCTATTTCCTGGCCCGCGAGCTGTTCCCGAAACGTCCCGCTCTAGCGTTAGGCGTTACGGCTCTCACCGCCCTCACCCCCATGTTTATCTTCGTCAATGCCAGCGTCAACAATGATAGTATGGCGGCATTCATGGGAAACTTGACCATCTTAATACTGGTACATATGATCAAAGAAGCACGAGAAACACAACAGAGGGAGCAACAGAACGGCATCGGTCTGACTCGAACGCGCTCGCCACAGAGAGGTTTCCGAAAGGGGCGCGTGCTGCTACTGGGTGTGGTGCTCGGAGTGGGCCTGCTGACCAAATTGAGCTTGCTGGGATTGGCGCCTTGGGCACTCATCATCGTCGCGTTCCGTGCCTGGCACCGTCGCCCACACGTCTCCCTATCTGAACGCTTGAAATCTGTCATTCTTGATCTTTCTTTAGTCATCCTGATAGCCTTAGCCATCAGCGGCTGGTGGTTCTTGCGCAACTGGCGGCTGTACGGTGACCCGACCGGCCTGGACGCCTTCATAGCCATACAGGGCGTGCGCACCCAGCCGCCCACGATCCAGGATTGGCTGGATGAATTCGTCACCTTCCGCTGGACATATTGGGGCCTTTTCGGAGCGGTAAACGTGATGGCCCCGCTGTGGGTCTACCGCTTCTTCGATGCACTGACATTGATCGGACTGGGAGGCTATTTAGCCTGGAGCGTGCGCTACGTCAAAGCACATATCTCCGAAGCCAAGCTCCGAATTTACGATCTCGAAGTCGAAATCTTCCTCCCCTTGCTCTGGTTCGCGACTCTCTTCGTCTCCGTCCTGCGTTGGACCTGGATCTTTTACTCTTTCCAAGGAAGGCTTCTCTTTCCCGATATTAGCGGCATCAGCCTGCTGCTGATGCTGGGCTTGCACCAGTGGATGCCTCAGCGATACCGCCCCGCGCTAAGCGCGAGCCTAGCCTTGATTCTCCTGGTGATCGCCGCGATGCTTCCCTTCACCTCAATCATACCCGCTTACGCACAGCCTGAGCCGCTCACGCTGGCCGACGTGCCCGCCGAGGCCCGCCTTGAAGAATCGTTGGCGGTGGGAGAGACGACCCGCATCGTGGGATGGCATATTGAACCGCAGACAGTGCAGCCCGATGATTCTTCTGGTGCTGTTGAAGCCACGGTCTACTGGGAAGCCGTGGCGCCCGACGGCGAGGATTACGTCAGTTTCGCCCGTTTGCTGGGACGCGACCACGAGCTCGTCGGACAGGTAAACCGTCGCCCCGCCTGCGGGATGGTGCCCACTGACCTATGGGAAACCGGTCAGGTCTGGCGCGATCCGTATCGCGTCCCAGTCGCCGAGGATGCACGGGCGCCCAGCCGCCTCCGCCTCGAAGTGGGGCTCTACGATCCTGAAGCAGAGAAGACCCTGGGCGCGGTGCAAGTGAGCGAAGCGAAGCTGGCCCCTCCGCCGAAACCCACATCGACGCCTCCACACGCACTGGCGGTGGACCTAGCGGACGGAGTCTCACTGGCGGGCTATGACCTCTCGACCCATACGCCAAATATCGCAGCGGCGGGCGACGTCATCACATTGACCCTTTACTGGGAAGCGCGAGAAGCGCCTACGGCTGACTACCAGGTTTTCGTCCACATACTTGGCGACCAGCCAGAGCCCGTGGCGCAGGCCGACGGCCCCCCGTTGCTGGGCGACTATCCGACATCGATGTGGGCCGCCGGCGAGCGCATCGCCGATCCCCATACGCTGACTCTGCCGCCCGATCTGCCCGAAGGCGAGTATCGCTTACTGGTGGGTATGTACGATCTGGAGACACTGGCACGTCTGCCGCGATTAGACGGCGCAGGTGATGCCGTGCAAGTTTGCGAATTGCGGATTACGAAAGATGATGATTTTTGACCATCAAAATCGGTAATAGCATCCCTCACCCGCTCCCGCT
>CAZDYW010000102.1:0-8086 GCA_964509655.1 uncultured Anaerolineales bacterium | reverse complement strand
GGGGATCGCCCCTACGTTCGTATTGTGATGATACATGGGCAATTATAGTAGGGGCGGGGCTCCGTACCCGCCCTGAAATGGAAAAGTTATGGGTCTCTAGGATTTCGCGTGGTGGTGTGCTTGTAAGGGCGATCCTCTAGGCGATGAGTCGCCCGTACGAAATGCACACGGGCGGGTACAGAGCCCCGCCCCTACGAAGCGGGCCACGCGAAATCCCAGAGAACCCATAATTGTAACAAATGGAGGTAAAAATGGAGCATTTTCTCAGTTTAACCGATCTCACACCGGAGCAGTTGCGCGAATTGCTTAACTTGGCAATTGACTTGAAGGAGGAGTGGAAAGAGGGCGGCAACGAACCGCTTCTCAAGGGCAAGACACTGGGCATGATCTTTCAGAAGCCCTCGCTGCGCACCCGCGTCTCCTTCGAGATGGGGATGATCCATCTGGGCGGATTGGCGCTTTATCTCTCGCCTTTTGAAATCCAGTTGGGAGAGCGGGAAAGTGTCCCCGACGTGTCACGTGTCTTCTCCCGTTACGTGGATGGCGTAATGGCCCGTGTCTTTGGTCACGAGGATATACTCACTCTGGCCGAGTATTCCCAGGTGCCGGTAATCAATGGCCTTTCCGATTACAATCATCCCTGTCAAGCCCTCTCGGATTTTCTGACCATAATCGAGAATAAAGGTTGGGATCTGCAAGGGCGCCGGCTCACTTTCATCGGCGATGGCAATAATGTATCGACCTCTTTGCTTTTCGCGGCGACGATGCTGGGGATGGATTTCGCCATCGCTGCACCGCCAGGTTACAAACTGGACGATGATGTTTGGGCACAGGGAGAGGAATTCGCTGCGACCAGCGGCAGCTCTTTGCTGGCGACCACTGATCCGCACGAGGCAGTTGCCGGGGCGGACGTGATCTACACCGATGTGTGGGCTTCGATGGGGCAGGAGGAAGAGGCCGAAGATCGTGCGCGTATCTTCCAGCCTTACCAAGTTAATGAGGCCTTGGTCGGTGAGGCCAAACCGGACGTGATCGTGATGCATTGCTTACCCGCCCACCGTGGACAAGAGATCACGGATGGAGTCTGTGACGGCCCCCATTCTGTGTTGTGGTCCCAGGCGGAAAATCGTATGCATGCTCAGAAAGCTATTCTGGTTAAGCTAATGGGATAGCAAGTAGCAGGTTGCAGATTGTAGATTGCAATTTGCAATCTGCAACTTGTAGACTTGCGACTTGCACTGGGAGGGAGGAATCGTGGCGAGAAATCGCGAAGCCTTCAGGGATGCGATGCGGATGGCCACTGACGCTGCTTGGGATAAGGACTGGCCGAGGGCTGTTGAGGCTTATCAGCAAGCGCTAACGGAGTTCCCGGATGACTCTAATGCGCTCGTCGGGCTGGGGATAGCCTACTCCAGATTGGGCCAACCGGAGGAAGCGTTGGATGCCTATCAGCGGGCCAAGGAGTTTGTACCGGAAGATCCGGTGCTCCTCGAGCGTATAGGCAGAGCGTGGGAGCAATTGGGGAAAGGTGAAGCTGCCGCTGATGCCTACCTCGCTTCTGCCGAGAGCCATCTTAAGCAGCAAGCTGATCACTTGGCGCTGGAGCGCTGGCAGGACGCAGCCCGTGCCTGTTCCCATTGTGTCAAACCACACGTAAATTTACTTCGCCATTATCAGCAGCAACGTCAGGTTGAAGAGGCGGTTGGGGAATGTCTGTCCTTGGCCCGTATTTACCGAGAGCAAGGCCAGATGGAATACGCCATTCAAATCTGTCAGCATGCTCTCAAGTTGGACGCGCGTAACACTCAAGTGTTGACCCTACTTGACAACCTGCGCTACGGCGGAGACTCGCAAGCGGCTACTGATCCGGGGGCTGAGGTGGTCGAGAAGGAAGCAGAACAGGTAGACATAGAGGGGCTGACCGATATTGATTGGGAGGGGGCCGCTGCTTCATCTGAGGCCGAGGTGACCAAAGCGAAAGAACGTGGCAGCCCTGTCGAGAAGGCTCGCGATATAGCTATTGAGGACATTGCTGAGAGTGTCTTTGAGGATGAAGAGGAAGAAGCGACTACGGCGATGCCTCAGCTCAGTAAGATGGAGATCGATATGCTGATCGGCCGAGCGCTTGATGCTCAAACCAGAGGAAAGGTCGAGGATGCAATCGAGGCTTATGAAGCGGTGGAGAAAGCGGGTGTTGATCGACCGGCTGTGCATTTCAGCTTGGGATTGCTATATCAAGAGCAGTTACGTTTCAAGGAGGCGATCAGTCAATTCGAGCGAGCGATAGCCCATCCGGACTACAGATTGGGCAGTCATTTCGCCTTGGGAGAGTGCCACCGGGCCTTGGGGCGTATAGACGAGGCGCTGGAGCATTTCGTTGAGGCACTCAAGATAGTGGATTTGTCGACGGTGCGACGTGGTCAGGCGGACGATTTGATCCAACTCTACGAGCATCTGGCTGATGGCTACATCACCAAAGGAGATCAAGAGCGGGCGATTGAGTTCATGAACGCCCTGGTCGTCTTCCTCAGCGCGCAGGGATGGGAGGACAAGGTCAAGTCGGCGCGTCAGCGGCTTGATGAGCTGGCTCAGGATGGGCCTTCCTTGAGCTTGGCCGAGATGCTCACTGTTCCTGGCTCAGAGCGGATTCTCGAATCGATAGCGTTATCCCAGGAGTATGTCAAACGCGGCCTATTCTACGCGGCAGTTGAGGAGTGCTACTATGCGTTAGGACAAGCGCCGAGTTACCTTCCCATCCACTGGCAGTTGGGCCAGGTCTTTTTGGAGATGGGAAAGACAGATACAGCGATGTCTAAGTTCAACGCCATCGGTAATACCTATCGGATGCGGGGCAACATTCGCCAGGCTGTGGCAGTGTATGAGCGCGTCTTGAAAGTCGTGCCGATGGACATCGCAGTACGGGCCAAGCTGATAGATCTGCTAGTCAGCCATGGCGAGATTGACCGGGCTCTGGACCATTACCTGATGATGGCCGATAGTTACTATCACTTGGCGCAGATGGGACAAGCTCGCGAGATCTACCAAGAGGCGCTGCGGCTGGCACCCAGAGGGGATCCGGAACGCCGGTGGGAGGTTCGTATCTTGCACAAGTTAGGAGACCTCGACATGCAGCGGGTGGATTGGAAGCATGCGCTTGGCGTTTATGAGCGCATCCGTGAGCTTGCACCTGATGACGAGCGGGCCCACCTGACCTTGATGGATCTGTACTATCGCTTCAACCGGCCCAAAGCGGCGATCAAGGAGCTTGATAGCTTGCTGAAAATCTATCGCGAAGATGATAGGTCCGACCGCGTCTTTGCTGTCTTGGATGATGCGGTTGAGAGATGGCCTGATAATATCCCCATCCGTGCCCGTTTGGCGCAGGCTCATCTCAATGCTGGGCATAGTGAACAAGCTCTGGAGCATCTGGACAGACTAGGCGATTTGCAGTTGGATGCTGGACGGCCTAAAGAAGCCCGGACTACTATCCAAGCTATTATTGCACTTAATCCTCCCAACATTGCAAGTTATCGTCAATTGTTGGAGCAGTTGTAGTGACTCTTTCTGCTTGTGTAGCCTGATGTAGAGCGCCAGTATGTCTGATCTTCTATGGTACTTACAGCGGCTGGGTTGGATAGACGTTCTCGATATCCTGCTTGTAGCTTTCATATTCTTTTGGCTTTTTTATCTGGTACGCGGAACCCGCGCTGTACCTTTGCTGCGTGGAGTAATTTTCCTCACCCTCCTCGTCGTTCTGCTGAGCGGTGTGATCCGTCTTCGTGCCTTTGGCTGGTTGACGCAAAGAGCGCTTCCCGCTTTGTTGGTGGCTATTCCCGTGGTCTTTCAGCCGGAACTGCGCCGAGCGCTGGAACGATTGGGACGGCCGGGATCGCTTTTCGGGTGGACCACGGGGAATCGGGATGAGTTGGAGAAGATGTTGTCCACCATTTCTGAGGCGAGCCGTTCCCTCGCTGAACGGCGACATGGAGCGCTTATCGTCTTGGAGCGTGAAACCGGTCTGCAAGAGTTCGCCGATAGCGGTGTCTATCTGGATGCCGCTATCACCTATGAATTGCTGATGAACATCTTTGATCCTCACACCACCTTGCATGACGGTGCGGTCATCGTGCGGCATGGACGTGTGTCGGCGGCTGCATGTGTCTTGCCCCTTTCTACGGCCTTCCTTGCCGATCGGCAATTGGGCCTGCGCCATCGAGCGGGCATCGGCGTCACGGAAGAGAGCGATGCCATCGCGGTCGTTGTCTCCGAGGAGCGAGGAGCTATCTCCATCACACATAACGGTCGTATCGTTCGTAACCTGGATGCAAATCGGTTGGAAAAAGTGCTCTTCGCCTTTTACCAGCCAGCTCTGGAACGAGCCTGGCCTCGCTGGAGAGCTCGAATCCAGCAATTGTTGGGAGGGGGCGCTGGTTGAAGTCTGTGCTGCGTTGGCTGGTGAGTAATTTCCCCTTGATGATCATGGCCCTTGTGCTGGCCACTCTGGCTTGGTTTGTGGCCTTGGAGGAGGGAGATCCTACCTTGGAGGAGCGCTACTCCCAGGCGATACCGATCACGCCGATCGCCTTGCCGGAGGATAAGCTCATCATCGAACGCTCTGCCGATTCTGTACACGTGACCGTTCGCGCTCCTCAATCGATCTGGGAGAATCTGAGGGTCAATGATTTCAACGCGGTGGTCAATTTGGCGGGCCTGACACCGGGCGAGCATCAGGTCCCTGTCCAGGTTGAGTTGGAAAAGGAGCCCTCACGCATTGTTTCGTTTGAGCCACCATCTGTCGTCTTTAGAGTAGATGCAGAGTCGAAGCGTTCAGTGCCTGTGCACGTCCAGGTGGAGGGTGAGCCTGCGTTGGGTTATCTTAGAAGATCGGTGGCCCTAGATGTGCGTGAGGTGACGGTTAGAGGCCCTACCAGTTACGTTACTAAAGTTGTCGAAGCCTTCGCTGCAATCTCTGTGAATAACGCGGATGCTGATGTAGAGCAGGAGCTTCAACTGGAGCCACGCGATGCAGAAGGACAGCCTGTCTCCAACGTCTCGATGACACCAGAAGTGGTGAGTGTTCGCGTCCCCATTGAGCCTTCTGGCTATTACCGTCCCTTGGCAGTGAAGGTCATCCTAGAGGGTGAGGTTGCTCCTGATTATCGCGTTACAGATATTTCTGTCGACCCGCCCACTGTCACCGTCTTTGGTGCCCCGGATGTCTTGACCGCGCTTCAGGGGTTCATTGAGACGGAGGCGATTGATGTGGAAGGAGCTCAGGAGGATGTGAGTGTGCGGCCTGCACTCAACGTGCCCGAGAATGTCGCTGTCGTGCGCGGGCAACAGGTGGAGGTGCGCGTTTTTGTCGAGGCTATTGAGAGTAGTTTGACGATGGAGATAGCACCGGAGGTGCAGGGTCTGGAGCCCGGACTGGTCACCACACTGTCGCCAGAAACCGTAGAGGTCATCTTGGGCGGTCCATTGCCTATGCTGGAGACCTTGGATGCAGAGAATGTGCGCGTAGTTCTTGATCTGTTTGAATTGTCTTTGGGCACCCATCAGATAGAGCCACAAGTCATCGTACCGGAGGGCGTCACGGCGCGGAGCATCATCCCG
This sequence comes from uncultured Anaerolineales bacterium, assembly GCA_964509655.1. Taxonomy (GTDB): domain Bacteria; phylum Chloroflexota; class Anaerolineae; order B4-G1; family B4-G1; genus CAZANJ01. Next base: position 2,473 of record CAZDYW010000102.1, on the reverse strand, counting down.
GCCACGGTGCAGGTGGAAATCTCAGTAGCTACAACGCCCACGGCTACGGCGCAACAACCGATAACGGCTACTGCCACGATGACCGCAACTAGCGAATGATGAATGGTTGAATGATGAATGATGAATTGCAAGAATCACAATCTGCAACTAAGCGAAGCATCGTTGCCCTGGTGGGTCGCCCCAACGTGGGTAAATCGACGCTTTTCAATCGCATCGTGGGCCGCAGGATAGCCGTAGTGCATGAAGAGCCTGGCACTACTCGCGATCGGATCTATGCCACTGCTGAGTGGAACGGAGTAGCCTTCGACATAGTTGACACCGGCGGGGTCGAGGTGTTGCCAGAGACGGTTATGGCCGGAAAGCGTCCTGGTCCTGAGCGTGTGTTGGCTCAAGATTCTGCTCCTTACATCCCGCTGATGCGTGTGCAAGCAGAGCTGGCGATTGAGCAGGCCGACGCCATCCTTTTCGTCACCGATGCGGTCGGCGGCTTGACCGCTGGTGATAAGGAAGTGGCCGATATTCTGCGCCGTGCTCAATGTCCCGTTTTCCTGGTCGTCAACAAGGTCGATAATCAGCGCCGGCGTCAAGATGCCCTGGAGTTTTATGAGTTGGGCCTGGGAGAAATCTATCCCGTCTCCGCGCTTCATGGTATTGGGGTGGGGGACTTGCTGGACGAGGTGGTCGATGTGCTCCCGCCGGTCGAGCCAGAGATAGAATCGGATCGGGCCAGATTTGCCATCGTCGGTCGCCCCAACGTTGGGAAGTCGTCGCTCCTGAACAAGCTAATTGGCGAAGAGCGGACTATCGTCAGCCCTGTGCCTGGCACTACTCGGGATGCCATCGACACATTTTTGGAGTGGGATGGTGTGCCTATCACGTTGATCGACACAGCCGGCATTAGGAGGCGTGGCAAGATCGAGCGGGGCGTGGAGTATTATAGCGTGTTGCGAGCGATGCAGGCTATCAAGCGTGCCGACGTGGCCCTCTTGGTGATTGATGGCTACGAGGGCGTCAGGGCCCAGGATAAACGTGTCGCCGGGTTCATCCTCGATGAGTGGGCCAGTGTGGTGGTGTTGATTAACAAGTGGGACCTGGTGGATAAGGATAGCCACACAATGGTTGAGTATACTGGTTGGGTGAGGCACGCGCTTCGCTTCCTCGACTACGTGCCGGTACTCTTCATCTCTGCGCTCACAGGGCAGCGGGTGAAGCAAGTATTGTCGACAGCCTTGGAAGTGCGGGAGGCACGTTTCCATCGCATTCCCACCAGCGAGCTCAATCGAATGGTTCAAGATGCCACCGCTTATCACGCACCGCCCAGCAAACGGGGTAAGCGGCTCAAGATATACTACGCCAGCCAGCCGGAGGTCGATCCCCCGACCTTTGTTTTCCACGTCAACGATCCCAAGCTGGTCCACTTCAGCTACGAGCGTTATCTGGAGAACCGCATTCGGCAAGCCCACGCTTTCACAGGCACCCCGTTGCGGCTTCTTTTCCGCGGTCGAAGACGCTGATGTTCAGCGAGTAGACTTTCACAAGTCCCCCCTTTCCTAATCTCACAAAACTACATCTGCCTGTGTATATAGTAGTAGACCAATGAATCACACTGAACTCATCACACGTGCCATAGATGGTGACGAAGCAGCTCATCGGTCACTCTACGAGGTGCATTATGCGGCTGCCTTCCGATTGGCCTATTTGCTGCTCCGGGATACGCGCGATGCCGAGGAGGTAGTGCAAGATGCTTTCGTCTACGCTTTCCGGAATCTCCGTCGCTACGACTCGAAGCGTGCTTCCTTCTGGACATGGCTGCGAGTGATTTTGGTCAGTCGCTGTCGCAACAAACGCCGCCGTAAGCGACTGTCCATTGTCTCGCTGGAGGTGCTAGAGGCGGCCGGTCGAGCTCCTGCTGCTCCTGGTGCCACCGGGGACCCAGCTCGCGTTTGGGAAAGGCTGGGCAAACGCCAAGCGGTTTGGGAGGCGCTACAGAAAGTTAGCCCAGGAGCCCGCGATGCATTGATCCTGCGCTACTACGAGGGTTTGCCCTATGCGGAAATCGCGGAGATTTTGGGTTGCTCGGAGGCCGCTGCTCGTTCGCGGGTGGCCCATGGGAAGAAGCAGTTACGGCGCTTGCTCACAACTTCGGAAGAAACTGCTTGTGGGATAGGCGTAGCCTTGGCGCTTGAGGCGTAGCCTTCTTTTCGTGTAGTGAATATGATAAACCCATGAATGAAAAAAGCGGAATGTGGCTGGGACATGAGATTGAGGACACACTGGCGACGGTAGCTAAGACTGTGCCTGTTCCTCAGCCTCAATGGGGGGCTGTAAGAGCCCGCCTACACACTGGTCGAGATCGACGAGTGAGAAGGGATCGGAGCTTTGCTCTTGCGGCTGTTGCGGTGGCGATATGCCTGACCTTTTGTGTCTCCAGCTTCCTAGGCCCGACTGCCGCGGCGCAAGTTCCGGAGCCAGA
>CAZDYW010000101.1:0-8122 GCA_964509655.1 uncultured Anaerolineales bacterium | reverse complement strand
GCCGCCACGCCCAACAGCTCCAGTGTTCGCGCCAGGGTCAACTGCGCCGCTTTTACCAACATCAAACGTGCCCGCGTCCGCTCCGGTGTTTCTTCCGCCACGACGCGACAATCTCGATAGAAGGCGTGGAAATCGGCGGCCAGTTCCTTGGCGTAGAACGTAAAGTGATGTGGCGCTCTTTGCGTCGCCACCTGGGTCACAATTTCCGGTAATTCCAGCATTTTGCGAATCAGCGCCAGCTCGCTCTCGTGCTTCAATAGTGAGACATCGCCCGGCATTGTCAAATCCCAACCCTGCTCGGCGGCGTAGCGCAGGATGCTGGAGATGCGGGCGTGAGCGTACTGCACATAGTAGACCGGATTCTTCTCTGATTGCTCGACCGCTAACTCCAGGTCGAAGTCTATGGTCGAATCTGCGGTGCATGTGAGCAGCATAAAGCGGATCGGATCCGGCCCGACTTCCTTGAGCATCTCGCGCAGCGTGACGAACTCGCCGGCCCGCTTCGACATGCGCACATCAGCGCCTCCGCGCTTCAAGTTGACCATCTGATATAGAAGAATCTCCACCCGTTCGGGATTGAGCCCCAGTGCCTCGGCGGCTGCCTTCACGCGGGGCACGTCTCCGTGGTGATCCGCGCCCCAGACATAGATCGCCTCGTCAAATCCGCGCTCGACCAACTTGTTCCACATGTAGGCGATGTCGGATGCGAAGTAGGTCGGGCGCTCGTCTGGGTCCGGTATGACCTGGGGAGAGCGGATGATGACCGCGTCGTCCTCTAGCTGCGGCGAGGTGAACCAGACCGCGTCGTCATACTCGACGATGTAGCCCTCATCGCGAAGCTTGCGCACCATCTTGTCGAACAGCCCCGAATCGTACAAGCTCTTCTCGTGAAACCAAGTGTCGAACTCGATCCGCAAATCCGCCAGATCCTGGCGCACTCCCTTGATGACCCGCGCGATGCCCTCTTCTCCCAGTGCGCGAACCGCCTCCGAGCGGTCCACTTCGAGGTGCTGTTCACCATATTGAGCGGCCATTTCCTGGCCCATTTCGGCGACATAATCTCCCTTGTAGCCATCCTCCGGGAAGGGCACGTCCTGTCCAAGGGCTTGGGCATAGCGAGCATAGATGCTCTCGCCGAACTTGCGCACCTGGGAGCCGGCGTCGTTGACGTAATACTCCCGCCCGACGGCGAAGCCAGCCGCCTCCAGAGCGTTGGAGAGCGTATCGCCGATGACGGCGTTGCGGGTGGAGGCGACAGTGATCGGGCCTGTGGGGTTGGCGCTGACATACTCGACTTGCACACGTTTGCCCTGGCCGACGTTCGTCTTTCCCCAGTGCTCTCCGGCGCTGAGGATCGTCTCCACCTGTGTCGTCAGCCAGTCCGTGTCCAGCTTGATGTTGATGTAGCCGGGGCCGGCCACCTCGATTCCTCCCACGAACGGGGCGGAGGGAAGATGCTCCACGATTCGATCTGCGATATCCCGGGGCGCCATACGCGCTTCTCGCGCCAGTTGGAGGCAGACGGGTGTGGCATAATCCCCATGCTGGGCCAGTCGGGGGCGCTCTATACTGATTTCTGGCGTCTCGAAAGTGGGCAACGCCTCTTTATCCTGGGCGACCTGTAATCCGGCAGCGAGCAGCGTTGCGACCCGGTCGCGAATCAATTCTGTCATATTCTCTCCTATCATTCCTAGATCAGTTCAATCTCTAGTGAAGCGATCTGTTGTCATTCATCCCCAGTTTTTTCTTGAACTGGGCTTTCTGTCGTTGCCGCTCGTCGGGTGGTTGAAAGGAGTTCTCGATCCCTGTGATGATCATATGCTTTATCTGTTCCATCGTCACCCGCATAGTCAACATTGCGACGCGGTATTCATCGGTGAGCGTCGTGTCGCTGACGCTGGGATCATCCGTGTTGAGCGTCACGCGTAGATTGAGGTCGAGCAAGTCGGGGAGTGGGTGATACCCCAGGCGGCTCACTACACCGGTCTGCAAGTTGCTCGTGGGACAAACCTCTAGCGCCACCTCTCTTTCGCGGAGGAGCTCCAGGACACCGGAGTGCTCGATGGAACGTATGCCATGACCGATGCGCTCGGCCATCAACAGTTCAATTGCCTCGCGGACGTTTTCTGGCCCGCCGGCCTCCCCAGCATGCACCGTGATGTGTAGCCCTTCCCGTCGCGCTTGTTGGAATACACTAGCGAATCGTCTGGCGGGATATAAAATCTCGTCACCGGCCAAATCCAACCCGACAATGCCCTTGTCTCGGTGAGCCAATGCTACCTCGGCGATCTCCTCCGCTGTTTCTAAGTCCTCGTCCCGACCGATCTGGAGAATCAGATTAACGTGAATGTCATGATCGCGTTCGGCTTGGGCGACAGTTTCGCATACCCAAGTGGCTACTTGGTTGAGGGGAAATCCTTGTGCTCTGGAAAGTGCAATGGGGTTGAAGCGCAATTCCAGATACTTGACATTATCCTGGGCCGCATCGACTACTGCCTCGTAAGCTATACGTTGGACTGCTGCCTGAGTGGGATAGAATTTACGCAAAAAACGAAACTTCTGGAGGAAGCGTTGAAAGTCCGGCGGCTCATTTGTCACTGTTGCGAAAGGACGCAGATCATCGATATCGTAGCTTGGGAGATCAATACCATGCTCTAGGGCGATTTCGGCCAGAGTCTGGAGCCGCAAAGAGCCCTCTAAGTGTCGATGCAAGTCCACTTTTGGCAAGGCTTGCAATTGATTGTGCAAACTGTTGTTTGTCTTGCCTTGTTTCCCGTTGTCCATATCCCTCCCGCCCTGGAATGGGAACTCAATCTTTGGCTTCCTGTTTCCAATTTTCAACCGCTAGTTGCTGAATCATTCGATGCTTTCCTTGAAGATCCATGCCCAATAGTACCACACTAGAACTATATCGATAGTGACGCCGATTGCTAAGGGAATGTGGAAGCTGACCAGGGCGAACCATGGTTGCAGCAAGATAGGGAAGGGCTGTTCGCAGGCGAGAGCCGTACTGCCTCGTATCATCTGGCTGATCGCTGCTATGGCGATCAAGATGTTGGCTACCGCGAACCATTGATCATATTTCTTTCTTCGCGTCACGCTGTTCAGGCGGTGACTGAGATTGGCGAAGATCATGCCCAAGTAGGCGATGGCGAATAATCCCATAGGAGCAAGGGGGGTTGTGATAGTTCTCATGTCATCTCCCTGTCATTGATTCTTGTAGGCGCGATCCGAAAAGGTAGAGTAGGAACCCGCCCAGGGAAAGTAGAACATCTCCAATGGGACTTCCGATAAATTTAATCGAGTGCTTGAGATACCAGATTGCACCTGCGATTAGGAGCGAGGCCGGTACGATAAGAAAACGATGTCCTACGTACTGCCCTGACGTTTTCTCGTAGAAATATGCGATGCGCCATAAGAATAAGAGCAGCACACCGATGATGGCCCATGAGTACACAGATAGGGCGATCGTAATAGTTTCCACAGTTTACCCTCCTTACAAGCAAACCGAGATTAATTGTCAATCTGAATTTGGTCGTCGCACGAAAGCTTGTACGAAAGAATCGACCATGCGGCGGGGACTTCCGCTCATTATTCCCTCGCGTCCCTCGAAGGGCGCTCGAACCTCGGCTCCTCTGGACGTGATCTCAAATTGATGGATGCCTTTGTCGTGGTTGCTACCTCGCATTTTGAGGACCAAGATAGCCTTGTGAATGGCACTCTCGAACTCAACATAGCGTAGTAGTGTGTAGGAATCTGCCAGGAAAGAGAATGCGCTCTGGGATCCCTCATTTTCTCCCAGGAGCACTGAGCTTTCCATCGTTAACATGGTCGTCAACCCCTCCCGTTTCAACGCGTTGACAAACCTATAAACCAGATCCCGTAGTTCTACTTTCTCCTTGCTCATACGCTCGAAGTGGGAGATGCTATCCACCAGAATACGCTTAACCCCCATCCTCTGTACCAAGTTAGAGATTTGCCCCCCGGTGCGTTCCAGGTCAGCTTTGCTGACTTCTGGGCTGGACATAACTATGCGCAGGTTGCGCTGCTGCTCTAGTTTGTGAAAATCCCATCCAAAACTTGCTGCATCTCGATAGTATTGTTGTGGGAATTCTTCGAATGTCAGTATCAGCCCCGGCTCGCCACAGGCTACGATGCCATGGTGGATAAATTGAATGCCCAGCGTAGTCTTTCCCGTGCCGGGCGCTCCTTCGACGAGGTTTACTGTCCGGGGTAAAAAGCCTCCCCAGAGCATTTCATCTAACCCAGGAACACCCGATTTTACCCGCTTCATATGGTATTCTCCTTTCGCATTTGCTCCTGTTGGGCTAGAAACCAAGTTTCTCTTAGGCGTAGCTAAGCGCAGCAGTGTTCGAGCACTGCGCTTACATGGCGCAGCGCCATAAACCTGGCTTCTTTTATTTCATACCTCGAATGATATGGTATATTGCCTTGACCCTGAATTGTCGATCATCGGAGGCTTCAATGAATTTGTTTAGCAATTCTCTGACCTCGTGATCTGAAACTAGGGAGTAAACCGTCATGTCTCCCAGTTTGCTTTCTTTCAATATTCCGGCCTGTTTCAATTCGGCTAATTCATCGCTGATGGCATCGACGTTACGTCCGGCGTAGCGTGCAATATTCTCAGCAGTGTCTGTCGTGTAAGGATTGTCGTGAAAAAAACGAACAAGATCCCACTTGACGAAGGAATTGACCGTGTTCTGCAGGAATTCGAGCAGGCGCGGATCCATATCTGCCATTAGGCGTCCTGTCAAATCAGGGGCCGTTTCTTTCATACTGATCTTTACCTCCCTGCTTATCAGATACCAGTTTTTTCCGTTGAAAGATGAAAGCTACTGGTTTCTGTCATGGGTTATCAGGCACGGCGGGCGCGCCGCGCATTCTCATCCTTACGCAAGTGGCAGTGCTTGTACTTTTTGCCGCTGCCACACCAGCAAGGGTCGTTCCTTCCCAGATCGCAATCTGGCCTGACGTCGTCCTGGACTTCATTCGGCCGGGATGCAGCTCTCCTCCGGGGCGGGCGAACTCGACGTGGGCGCGTGGCCTGTGCCTGTCTAGGCTGGGAGCTGACTTGGATGGCTTGATGCGATAGATAGATTGAGCGTGCCACTTGCCTTTGAATCTGCCCCAGAAGGTTCTGGTACATCTCGTGCGCCTCTTTACGGTAGGCCACCAGCGGGTTTTGCTGACCATAGGCCCTCAAGCCGATGCCTTCGCGCAGCGCTTGCAAGTTGGTGAGGTGTCGCCTCCATAAGTTATCTACCGCGCGTAAAATCAGCTCCCTGTCGCGGAAGAGGCCGTAGGTGTCCACGAAAGCCGTTTTGACCTCGTCCTGCGATCCGGTGGAAAGTTGAGCCAGTGGGGTGGACATCACATCCTCATCGCTCTCGCCGCTCAGCCGAGCGGAGACGCGCTGATAGATCATCCGCTCCGCCGGGTCTTCGCTTCCAGCCAGCTGCTCTAGCTTCACCTGCTCCTTGGCTGCCTGTCGATACAAGCTTTCCCCAAGCGCTTGGTTGAGATGATCATATAAATGTTCACTCATCTCAATCAACTCTTCCTTGACCTCCTCCGCCGATAAGTTCTCCCACCGCTCGTAATCGAAATCGTCGGACAACGGTAAGAATGTGCGCAGTTCGCCATAGAAACCGCGCAGGTCCCAATCATATGAGTCGAAGCCCGACAGGTACTCCTCCGTCACGCTGCCGATCTCATCGCTCACCATGCGCAGCACCTGCTCGCGCAAGTCCTTTGATTTGAGCACTTCCCGCCGCTGCTCGTAGATCACCTCGCGTTGCGTGTTTACTACATCGTCATACTCAAGCACGTGCTTGCGGATGTCGAAATTGTAGCCCTCGACGCGCGTCTGTGCCGACTCGATGGACTTATCGAGCAGTGGATGCTGGATTGGTACGTCCTCCTCTACGCCAAACCGATCCATCAAATTCTGAATCCGCTCGCCGCCAAAGCGACGCATCAGCTCATCCTCCAGTGAGATGTAGAAGCGGGATGAGCCGGGGTCTCCTTGACGCGCGCACCGCCCGCGCAACTGATTGTCGATGCGTCGCGCCTCGTGGCGCTCGGTGCCCACGATGTGCAGCCCCCCTTGCGCCACTACCTGCTCCCGGTTGGCCCTGCTATCCTCCACAGCCTTCTTCAACACTTCTGCCCAATGTTCAGGGTAGGTCTCGGTGGCGTCCTCGCCGCGTCGCAGTATCTCCAGCGCGTGGTTCCAGTCCTGCTGAGGAATATCGGTCAGATTATACTCTTTCCGGCGCAATTGCTCGCGGGCCACGCCGGCCGGATCGCCTCCGAGTTTGATGTCCACGCCGCGCCCCGCCATGTTGGTGGCGATGGTTACCGCTTCGGGTTGCCCCGCCTGGGCGATGATCACGGCCTCTTTCTCGTGATACTTGGCGTTGAGCACCTGGTGATTGATACCACGCCGCTTCAACATCCGCGAGATCAGCTCCGAGGTCTCAATCGCCACCGTGCCCACCAGCACCGGGCGCCCCGCCTCGTGCAACCGCGCGATCTCGTCCACGACCGCGTGGAACTTGGCCCGCGTGTTGGTGTAAACCACATCCGGCAGATCCAGCCGCTTGAAGAAGCGCCGATCCCCGTTACTCCTCCCGTCGCTCGGCTCATAAGTGGTCACCTGTATGTCACCGCGCCCGTTCAGGACACCCGCGAAGGACACTTCCTCGATTTCTTCCACGCGCCGCCTCTGGTCATCCAGATCGCCATACCGGGCGCGGTACTCGACGTTGGTGGGGAGCACTACCACGTCCATGTTGTAGATTTTCTGGAACTCCTCCTCCTCCGTCTTGGCCGTGCCCGTCATACCGGCCAGCTTTTCGTACATACGGAAGTAGTTCTGGAAGGTGATCGTGGCATAGGTCAGGCTTTCGCGCTGCACCTCCACGCCTTCCTTGGCTTCAATGGCCTGGTGCAACCCCTCCGAAAAGCGCCGCCCGTACATCAGCCGCCCTGTGAAGTCGTCGACGATGATCACCTCACCGTCCCTGACGATGTAGTCCTTGTCCCTCTTGTAAACTACGTTAGCTCGCAGCGCGTTATCGAGGTAGGGCAGCATATGAGCGTGCTTTTCCTCGTAGATGCTCTCCCCCGATCGGATCACGGGCACCATCTTCTCCACTTTTTCCACGCCGCTCTCGGTCAGCGTGACATTCTGGGTGCGTGCGTCCAGCACATAATCCCCGTCGGGTTCCTCGCGCTCGACGCTCTCCGGGCTGCTGGGGTGCAATCTTCGCGCCACGTTGGCGAAGCGGTTGTAGAACTTGGACGGCTCATCCGCCGGCCCGGAGATGATGAGGGGCGTGCGGGCCTCGTCGATGAGGATATTATCCACCTCGTCGATGATGGCGTAGTGGAAGCCGCGTTGCGCACAATCGCTTAAATCCCGCGCCATATTATCGCGCAGATAATCGAAGCCGAACTCGTTGTTGGTACCATAGGTGATGTCCGCCCGGTAGGCATCCTTGCGGGAGACGGGACGCAGGTTCAAAAAGCGATCATCTTGAGAAGGATACTCTGGATCATAGAGGAAGGAGCCCATATCGGGATTGGAGGCCGCCGACTGGATCACGCCGACCGACATGCCCAGCGCTTGGTAGATCGGCCCCATCCACTGCACGCCGACCTTGGAGAGGTAATCGTTGGGGGTGATCAGATGGACGCCTTTTCCCAGCAATGCGTTCAGATAAAGCGGGGCGGTCGCGGCAAGGGTCTTCCCCTCCCCCGTTTTCATCTCCGCGATTTTCCCCTGGTGGAGGATGATGCCGCCGATCAACTGCACGTCGTAATGGCGCAGGCCGATGGTGCGTTTAGCCGCCTCGCGCACGGCCGCGAAAGCTTCGACTAGAATATCGTCGAGCGTCTCTCCTTCTGCCAGCCTTTGGCGGAAAAGTTCGGTCTGTGCTTCCAACTCAGCGTCACTGAGCGACTCAAATTTCTCCTCCAGCCGGTTGATGCGCTCGACATCTTTTTGTAGGCGTGAAATCACTTGCTGGTCGGAATCTCCAACAAGTCTGTTGATCAACCCTTGCAACATAAATAATCTAATCCCTCCCAAGTATTT
>CAZDYW010000100.1:0-8125 GCA_964509655.1 uncultured Anaerolineales bacterium | reverse complement strand
AAAAACCCTCTCCCTTGGGGGAGAGGGTAGGGTGAGGGGGAATGCAGGGCAATTGCATTTATCTGTTGCTCATCAGGGATCGCCAGATCCCGGCCTCTGGCAAACACAAAACCCAAGATTTCAGACGGGGATCTGGCGATCCCCTTTGAGCAAAATGGACCGACTGGATTTAAATGCAATTGCCCTAAGGGGGAACGCTGCTCTATTCCTCCAGCGTGTATCCCACGCCGCGCACGGTGCGGATAACGTCTGATTTTCCTGTAGCAGACTCTATCTTCCGCCGAATACGATAGATGTGAGAACGTATGATATTACTCGCTTCCCAGGGGTCACTGTCGTAACCCTGCACCTCGCGCACCAACTCTTCCGGAGAGATGACATTGGGATACTCGCGGATCAAGTATGCCAGAATATCGAACTCGGTAGAACTGAGATCGAGCAAATGATCATCAAGCGTGATTAAATGCCGTACCTTATCCACGGTCAAGCCTTTCTGTCGCAGAAAGCGATCCTCAGAATCACCCGCCTTATCCGAGGGAGACAAAGATTCGGGGACCGACGGAGGTACATCCTCCAAATTGATCAGAGTGCGCTTTAATTTAGTCAGCACCTCGCGCTGCTGCACATCTCGCCGCCGCTCTATCAGAGCCAAGCGTACACTCTCGCGCAGTTGGTCCGTCTTGCAGGGTTTAAACAAGTAATCATAAGCTCCCTGGCGTAGCGCTTCGACCGCTGTCTCCAAGGAAGCGTGACCGGTTAGCACGATGACGGCTGTGTCCGGCGACCGACGCGATATTTCCTTCAATACCTCTATTCCGTCCATACCATTCAACTTCAGGTCGAGCAGTACCAGCTCGAAATCTTGGCTCTCACTACACTCCAGTGCAGCCTCCCCGCTCTCTACAGCCACCACATCGTGCCCATCACGCGCAAGCGCTTCCTGCAAGAAAAAGCGAATTGACGGCTCATCATCCACAATCAAAATCTTGGCTGGGGAAACCACGAGTAACTCCTTTCAAAGCTAAACCGGCAACTGAATGACAAACGTCGTTCCCTCTCCTTCTTGACTCTCCACCTCGATTCTCCCTTTGTGAGACTTAATGATACCATAACTGATGGAGAGGCCCAACCCCGATCCCTTATCCTTGGTGGTGAAGAAAGGCTCAAACAAATGTTCTTGTACCTCCATCGACATGCCAATCCCGTCGTCGCTGAACTCAACACTCACTGCTGGCACCGAGCGCCCACCACCACGAGGCTTCATGCGATCCAGCCTGGTACGCAAGTGCAAAACGCCGCCTTCCGGCATAGCGTCGATAGCATTGATAACCAGGTTCAAGAAAACCTGCTTGAGGTGATCGGGATTGGCCTGGATCATGGGCAAATCATCCACCCAGTCCCGCTTTACGACTACATCGGCATGTTGCAATTGTTTATGGGATAATGTCAGTACACTATCCAACACGGATTGAACTTCGGTAGGCCGGAAACCTTTGCCAGACTGACGATAGAAATCCCGCATGTGCCGCACGATACCGGAGACACGTTCGATCTCACTCTCGGCGATTCCCAAGTAACGATTAAGCTTCTCCTCGCGCCCATCGGCGTGTATCTCCTCATCGACCAGCGTGAGGCATCCTTGCACTGCCTGGAGTGGGTTATTGATCTCATGAGCAATCGAAGCCGCCAGCCGCCCCAAGGCCGACATCTTCTCGGCGTGAATCAATTGGGCCTGCGTCTCTTCCCGCTCGCGAAGTAGCTTTCTCTGCTCGTCGTAGAGAAGGGCATTCTCCATAGCTGAAGCAGTTATAGATGCCACGGCCTCCATCAGCCTCAGATCCTCGGCGGTGAACTCACCACTACGCTTGTTGACGACTTCAATTACCCCGTCGATCTTTCCTTGATGTTCCAAGGGAGCACAGGCCAACGATTGAGTCTCAAAGCCTGTGAGTTTATCCACGCCGTCATACCAACGCGGGTCCTGGCTCACGTCATTCACGTAGATTGCCTCGCCGTGCTCCATCACCCAGCCAGCGATGCCCTGATCAGGCGGTATGCGCTTACCGCGCAGCAAGTTCCCGTCTTCGGTCGAAGTCATGGCGAAGACCAATTCATCCACATCAGAATCGTGCATCAGAATCGACCCCTCGACCGCGTTTAATGCCTGACACGTCATCTCCAAAACCTGCTGCAAAATCTTATCCAAATCGAGTGAGGAGACCGCAGCGGCACTGATGGCATTGAGCGTAGCCAATCGCTCCGACTTGTCCCGACTGGCTTGATAAAGCCTTGCGTTCTGCATCGCCTGCCCGGCCCGACTGACTGCCATCTGCACGAGCATTTTATCCTCGTTAGTGAAAGGACGATGGGAAGGCCGCCCTCCCAGAGCCAACACTGCTACTACCTCCCTCTCGCCCCAGATCGGAGCGAGAAGGCCATGCTCGCCCCAATCATCCGCCACAGTGATATGGCCCTCAGAGCAAATGTCGAGCAGTTCGGCATCGGTTAGCGAGGCAACTTCTTGTTGGTCATCCCAGCGCTGCATAAATCTTTGCAAACGTGCCTCATCCTCTTCCTTGAAGGTCATACCCACCCATCCTTGTTCCAGAACGAATACCTGGGTGGGATCGATGCCCGCCTGGGGTGAGAGAACGAATAGAACTCCCATCGAGACATCCAGCGCAGTGGCAATTTGCTGTAATGTGATCTCTGCTACCTCATCTGGGTCCAGCGTGGTCGCCATGGCTTGATCCAAATCGCTCAGCACCTGAAGCCGATCCACCTGCCGCGCCGCCTGATAGAGCCGTGCGTTCTCAATCGCCACAGCGATCTGATCGGCCAGGGTTTCTACCACCATCACATCGTTGTCGTCGAAGGCTTCCAACTCCGGGCTCTGAAGGTCGATGACGCCCGCGACCTTCCCTCCCATCCTGATCGGGACGCTCAGCTCGGAGCGGGTCTCTATCACATCTGGAGCTGGGTTCATGTACTGCGATGCCTCACACACGTCATTGGCCAACAGCGTCTCGCCATGGAGACCGACCCAGCCGACCATGCCCTCCCCCAACTCAACTCGCGGATTTGAGAAAAAGATATCGCTTAAAATGCCGGTTGAGGCCCGTACTATCAGTTCATCCCTCTCCTCCTCCAGGGTGAGAATAGCCACGTTGTAGTAGCCGAAGGTCTCCTGCACCATAGTCACGGCTCGCTCCAGGACGCTCTCCCAATCCAGCACGGAGACGATCCTTCCGCTGATGTCGTTCAACAGCGCCAACTGGGCAGCGCGCCGCTTGAGCGCCTCCTCGGTGCGATTACGCTCGATGGCGTACCGAATGGAACGAGACAGCAAACTGCTGCTAACTTGCCCCTTGACGAGATAATCCTGCGCTCCTTTGCGTACAGCTTTCAGGGCCAGCGATTCATCATCCATGCCACTTAGCACAATGATGGGCACTCGTGGAGCCTCGGAGCGCACCTGATCAAAGGTACTTAGCCCCTGGCTATCCGGTAACATCAGGTCCAACAATACCACGTCGATGTCGCCCTGGGCTAACCACTCCATTCCCTCCGAAAGACGCCGGGCTGAATGTACCAGTTTAAAAGAGGCCCCAGTCGCTTCGATGAACATCTCCTGCATCCAGGTGATTTCAGCGGGGTTATCCTCAATCATCAAGACGTTAATTGATTCACCGTTCATTGTTCTAGATCCACCAATCCCATTCGAATCGCGTAGCGAACTAGCCCCGCGATGTCATGAATTCCAAGCCGTTTCATCAGCTTCGTGCGGTGTGTGCCCACCGTCTTGACGCTGATGTCCAAATTATAAGCGATCTCCCTGCTCGTCTTACCCTCCGCGATCAATTGCAATACCTCCCGCTGACGGGATGTCAAGCGGTCTAGCGAACTTCTTTCGCCACCGGTGCGCCGTACGTACTCCGTGACCTTCTTCGAGACTAATGGACTGAGAAAGGTCTCGCCTTGATAAGCGGCCTTGACCGCCAGTTCCAGCTCGGCCGGGTCAGCATCTTTCAGTAGATAGCCAGCCGCGCCAGCCTTGAGCGCCCGCAGCACGTACTCCTCGTTGGCGTGCATCGAGAGAATCACCACGCGCACGTTGGGAAAATCCTCCGACGCGCGGGTCACAGCCTCAAGGCCGTTGAGCGCGGGCATTGCTATGTCCATCAAAACCACATCGGGCCGATGCTGATCGATCAGCGCCAGGGCTTCGCGCCCGTTGTTGGCCTCCGCGACTACCTCCACAGAATCGATCTTTTGCAGCATATTGCGAAACCCGGCGCGGACGAGAGTATGATCATCCGCCAACAAAACACGAATGGCGTTCATTCTATTTCGCCTTTCTCTTGCTCTCCATAATCAGGAGGAGAATACGTCAGTGGGAAAAAAGCCTCTATCTTCGCGCCCCGCCCTGGTGCAGATTCAATCTTGATCTCACCACCTGCGACTCCAGCACGCTCCTGCATACTCAACAGACCTAGACTCTCACCCCTAACTGCATCTTCCAGCGCGTGATGTACATCGAAGCCCACACCGTCATCGCTGACGATGACCTTCAACACATCATCCTTCAAGCGCACTGCGACATCCACAAGCTGGGCCTCGGCATGCCGCGCAACGTTGGTCAAAGCCTCCTGAACGATGCGGAAGCAAGCGATCTCAATCTCAGGCGCGAGGCGCTTTTCCAGAGGATCAGCGCAGAAGCGAGCGGCAAAACCCACCTGCTGCGCTTGCCGGTCGATATACCAGCGCAGCGCCGGCGCCAGGCCAAGGTCGTCGAGCAAGGAGGGGCGGAGATCGAGCGATAGGTCCCGTACCTGTTGGAGCGTGCGCTCGACTGCTTCGATGCTATGTGATAAGTGCGTCTCACTTTCGGGCACATCAAGCAAGCTCTGCGTAGTCTGGAGGTTGATCTTCACCACGGTCAGAGTCTGTCCGATTTCATCATGCAGTTCACGCGCGATGCGGCGGCGCTCAATCTCCTGGGCATCGACCAGACGCTGGGAGAGGGACTGTAATCGCTTGCGCCCGGTGTGCAGATTCTCATACAGGCGGGCATTCTCAACCGCGATGGCGGCATGGTTGGCGAACAGGGTCAAAAGCTCCAAGTCCGATTGTGTGAAAACTCGATCCTCCACGTTATGGAGGACGTGAATCACCCCTGTCACTTCGCCCTCCCAAATCATCGGTGCGCTGAGCACTGAGGTAAAGGGTTGGTCATGCTCATAAGCTGCCGCTCTTTTGCTCCAGATTCGATAATCGTCGATAATCAAAGGTTCCTCAGTCTGAGCTACGATGCCGGCTGCCCCCTCGCCGTATTTCAGCACCGTGCCGGTGTAATCCCGCTGCGTATTGTAGCTCACCACACAGTGAGCCTCCTCTTGCTCCGAATCACAGAGATACAGCCCGCCGCCCGATGCGTCCAGCAAACGAGCAGCGCGCTTAACGATCGTCTCCAACAAGGAGGATAGATCGTGCCGCGCGGTGATATCCAGCATGGTTGCCTGGAGAGTGTCCAATTCCTCCGCCCGACGCCGCAAGGCCTCCTCCGCGCTCTTACGCTCGGTGATGTCTATACATGAACCGATATATCCGGCGAAGGTCCCGCCCGGTGTGAATCTGGGAAGGCCCGTGTCCATAATCCAACGGTACTGCCCATCCTTGCTCCTCAAGCGGTACTCCATCCGGAAATTCCGTCGCGCCTCGAAGGCAGAGCGGTATGTACCCAGACAATGTTCCAAATCCTCCAGGTGCACGCCTTCGATCCAGCCTTCTCCTACTTCCTCTTCCATCTCCCGCCCCCGAAAATCCAACCAGGGTTTGTTGAAGAAAGTACAGAGCGCATCCGTGCCCGACATCCACAACATCACCGGCGCCGTGTCGGCCATAGTGCGGAATCGCTCCTCACTCTCGCGCAGAGCCTCCTCCGTCCGCTTTCGTTCCAGGAGTTCCTGCTGCATTTTCTCATATAGCCGCGCGTTCTCGATGGCAATCGCCGCCGACGCGGCCAGGGATTCCAGCAAGCGCAGATCAGCTCCCTCAAAACAATCCACCTCTGTATCCACTGCCTGGAGCACACCGATCACCTCTCGCTTGACCCACAAGGGAACGGTGAGGATGGAGCGCAACGCCAGCCCTGTTTGCTGATCGACGCCTGGGAAGTGCCGCTCGTCCTCCCTTACATCGGGAACTATCAAGCTCTCACCATGCCGGGCAACCCATCCGGCTATCCCATCCCCCGGCGCCAAGCGCCATCCTCGCACTACGTCGCTCTTGGGGCCGGTGACCTGTCGGCAGATCAAGCCGCCGGTCTCGGGATCGACCAGCCATATTGAACAAGCGATCACATCGAGCAGACAACGCACCTCCTCCAGGATAGTGACAAGCAGTTGGTCCAGGTCGAGCGTAGAGCTGAAGGCCTGGCTTGCCCGGTTGAGCATCGTCAGTTCACCGGTGCGTCGGCGCAAAATCCCCTCCACCCTCTTGCGCTCTCTGATAATCGCGCCCATAAAAAGTCCGGATAGAGAAAGGACCAACAAAAGAGCTTGTAGTTCAGTTATGCTCCTCATCACGAAACCAGAGCGATGAGACGCGAAGGTCGCTCCCACGTTGATCACCAAAATACCAAGAGAGATCTGAGGCAATCCATACCGCATAGCTACCCAGAGTAAGGGCAGGAAACAGAGGTAAGCAAGGTCAAATCGCCCGGCGATACTGGAGTTAAAGGACCACCAAATTAGCAAAACAGCACCACCGATCTCTATAACCATCTCCAAGGTGTTCCGGGATAGAAACTGCCGCCCGCTTCTATCCTCGACCCGATCACTATGACTGAGCATCCGCTCGATCTCTCTTTCTATCCAGGGGAATACGCAGGTCAATAGGAAAGGAGTCAGTGTCACGACACCAACACCATCACCGATCCAGAAATCTAACGCGACGAAAGGATAATCACTCCAGGGGACGAAGCCAAAAGCCGCCAAATTCAGTACGACCAGGAGGGCCACAATGAGCAATGCGAGGAGTAAGATCAACACAAACCAGTTTATGTCCCGCAAGTGCCGCAACTTGGGATCGATGCGCACCACGCGCCGCAGTAAAATAGCGCCAGCGCTGTAGCCCGCAGTCTTCAGGAAAACGGCTATCAATACGGGCAATGTGGCAAACGGAACCGGCTGCAACAGTAAATCGGTGATCAACAGACCAAGTAGAACTACAGGCACATATGGCAACCCAAACGTCACCAACAATGCCAAGCTCAATCCGGGCGGCGGATACCAGGGAATTACACCATCTGGGGTCGCAAAAGCGAGCGCGACCTTGGTCAAAAAACAAAGGCTCAGCCAGTATCCCGCTACGATGAGGACGAATCGCAGGAGAGGCAGGTAGGAGCGGTTAACTGTCACTGCATCACTGCACTTATGGGAGAACATAATCCCTCCCTATGAGCCTGACCAAACCCTTTCACACAAACATCCTTTGGTTGTGGCTTGGTCAAGCTAACCTATTCCAGGAAGAAGCTGTAACACCCGCCCCTGAAACATTATAGAGGAAGTATGGGAATTGGTCAACGCTTCGCATTCACTCACGTAACGATTACCAGATAGCTCGTGCGAGAGTGTTCCCAAGAAAACCTCGGTTTGCTGAGCTGTGGACATCAGTGCTGGCGGTGTGGCCTGGGACTAATGTGCATTGTGGGCACAAGGAGCGGCGCTGTTGAGCAGAGGAGATATGTCAGAAAAAGACGAGACGCGACTTGTTTCCTGCCCGGAGTGCGGCCTCCGCACGCGCTACGTGTGGGAAGAGTGGGAGAGGTGGCCCTGCCTGACCAGGCTCCTCGGGCGTGACCGTTCGATAACGATGGGTGCCTGGGTTTGTGCCACGTGTGGACATCGGACCGGCGTTCGGCGCATTGATACGGAGCGAGGGGCTGACCAAGGGTGATACTGGTGCCAGCGCCGGAGCGCCCCGTCGTTCGCTCCGGCCCAGCCAAAGCACCCAGAGACGCTCCCGTGAAATCATAGTCGATAAACCTGGAGGTAACAATGCCCAACGATATCCAACTAAACCTGACCATCGCCGAGCCCGGCGCCGACGTCGACTTCACCAT
>CAZDYW010000099.1:0-8182 GCA_964509655.1 uncultured Anaerolineales bacterium | reverse complement strand
CGGGCGGAGGATGGGACGGGCTCCCGCCCTCCTTGAGCTCGCCCGCGCAGCGCGATTTCACCGTGGTGGGCGGAGATGCGAGGGATGATTGAGACCACCTCACCCGCTCCCGCCGGATCGCCAGATCCGGCAGGAGCGGTGCGGGTAAATTCCTACCGCATAAAGCGGCTGATTACCTGCCCCTCGCTATGCACGACGAGCCGATCCCCAACTTCCAGATCCTCATAGGGCTTATCCCAAGCTTCGCGGGTGGGGCGCGGGAAGATGTTGATCCGCGTTCCCGCGCTGGCGTAGCGCCGATCCACGCAAGCTTGCCCCACCAGGAATCCCTCCGTGTCCATCGCGCACGAGGTCACTTGCCCGATGACTTTGCCGTGACTCTGGGCCACGGCGTCACCCTGCTTGGGCATGCGCACGCCCTTCTCCTCGATGCGGAAGCGGACGACCTCCATCGTGCGCTCAGCAGCGTGCTGAACGTAGGCCCTTCGTCCGACGAAGAACGGCTTGTGCAGCTTGACATATCCGGCGAAACCGGCGTCATCGGGGCGCAGATCCAACGGCCCAGCCAGCTCGTGACCGTATAGCGGCAGCCCGGCCTCGATGCGCAGACTATCACGAGCGCCCAATCCGATGGGGCGCAGGCCGAAGGGTCCGCCTACCTCCAGCAGCCGCTCCCAAAGCGCCCGCATCACGTCGGGATGGACGAAAATCTCGAAGCCCATCCGCTCGCCGGTGTATCCGGTGCGGGCGACGATCAGATCGAGGAGACCGCCGGGCGCTTCGCTGAAAGGGACTTGCAGCTCTGTGAACTCAGTGCGTTTTAGGGCCATGAGCCGCCCGCGCAGTTCCTCGGCCACAGCGCCCGAAAGCGACGCGGCGTCGATGAGGGCCAGCAGGATGTCGCGGGAACGAGGCCCCTGGAGCGCCAGATCGGCCCGCCAGGCGTAGCTCTCGTCCGGCGCGTGGAGGTGGCGCAGGTCGGCCTGGAAGCTGGCCCGTGCCCAGGGCCGCTGCCGGTCGATTTGCACCTCGCGCTCGTTCACCGCCCGCAGCCAGGCCCAATCCTTCTCCGCATTGGCCGCGTTGACCACCACGAGATAACGCGCCGCGCTGAGCCGGTAGACCATCACGTCATCGATCACGCGCCCGTCGGGGCCCAGCAGATAGGCGTACTGGGACTCGCCGGGCTCCGATTCGCCTGGGCCGAAGTTCATCGGGCGCAGGGCGTTGGCGTCGTTGCTGGTCACCAGGTTGAGGAAATAGGCCGCGTGCGGGCCGCTCACCTCGAAGATGCCCATGTGGGATACGTCGAACAGGCCGGCGGCTCCGCGCACCGCGCGATGCTCGTCGCCGATGGAGGTGTACCACAGCGGCATTTCCCATCCGGCGAAGGGGGCCATTTTCGCCCCGTGCTCGGCGTGCCAGTCGAAGAGGGGCGTGCGGCGCAGCTCATCCCCCTCCTCCTCGTGCCACTCGAAGGGCGGAAGCGGCTCCCCGCGCGGCTCGTCGTAATCGGCGGACGAGAGGCCGATGAAGTAGGGCGTGTGGGAAAGGGGCGGTGCGGACTCCGGCTTTTCCTTCAACTCCGCCGCCACTGCCTCTTGATCGTCGGCCGCGCCCAGTTCGCGCACGACGACCGGCCCAGGCATTTTGGCCAGAGGGTCGGCGTCGTCGAAGAGCACGTAGCCGTCGGAGAGATGGCGCAGCCAGGCCGCGACACGCTGCGCCCGCTCGGCTGGCACGATCATGTGGTAACGGCTGTGCCCCGGCCCAGGCCGCTGGATGAGGGCCGGGCTGAGCGTTTGTCCGTCCCGCCCCAGCAACGGTATGCGCCGCCATTCGTCCTGCCCCAAATCGCCTAGCTCGACCGGCGTGAGCTTCTCGACGAAGGAGGCAGCCACGTTTCCCTCGATCTCGATCTGGTCGAACTCCTCCGCCCGCTCGCGCATTTCCGGCACCAGGCAATGGTGCGGGTAGCCGCTGCAAGGGATCTCGAAATCGATCCCCGCTTGGTGGGCTATTTCTGCCACCTCAAAGCGCAGTTCCTCCAGCACGTCGAAGTCGATCTTGCCGCGATAGGCCGGGCCGCGCACTGTGGTGTATGCGAACGGTTCGGTGTTCGTCATCGCGCGGGCGATGATGTGCGCGAGTTGTTTCATCTCCGGCTCGCGCAGGCCGCGCTGCGTGACCCAGGGGGTGCCCAGCCGGATGCCGCTGGGGTAGGCCGCCGTCTCGTCGCCGGGGATGGTGTTCTTGTTGACCACGATGCCGATCAGGTCGAGGATGGTGGCCGTGACATCTCCCATCAGGGGCGTGCCATCCCGCCCTTCCACCGTTTTGCAGTCGAGGAGCAGCAGGTGGGTATCGGTGCCGCCGCAGGGGACGCGCAGCCCCTCGGCGCTCAGGGCGCGGGCCAGCGCGTCGGCGTTGGTCACGATCTGTTGCTGGAGGCGGCGGAATTGCTCCGTCTGCGCCAGGCTGAAGGCGACGGCCATAGCGGCGAACTTGTTGACGTGTGGCCCGCCCTGGAGGCCGGGGAAGACGGCGTGGTCGATTTTCTGCGCCAGGCCGGGGTCGGTGGTGAGGATGCAGGCTCCGCGCGGGCCGCAGAGCGTCTTGTGCGTGGTGAATGAGATCACGTCGGCATAGCCCACGGGCGTGGCATAGACACCGGCGATGACCATACCGGCGACGTGGGCGATGTCGGCGAGGAGGTAGGCCCCGACCCGGTCGGCGATCTGGCGGAACTTGGCCCAGTTGGGTTGGCGCGGGTAGGAGGTGTAGCCAGCGATGATCAGCTTGGGCCGATGCTCCAGCGCCAGGGCTTCGATCTCATCGTAGTCCAGCAGTTCCGTGCGCTCATCGACGCGGTAGGAGACCACGTCGTAGAGCCGGCCCGACAGGTTGACGGGGCTACCGTGGGTCAGGTGACCGCCGTGGGGCAGCGACATGCCCATAATCGTGTCGCCGGGCTTGAGCAGGGCTTGCATGATGGCGGTGTTGGCCGGTGAGCCGGAGAGCGGCTGGACGTTGACGTAGATCTGATCGGCCTCGAGGGTGCCGCTGGCGAAGGCCTCGGCGCAGCGCCGTCGGGCCAGCGATTCGATCACGTCGGCGTATTCCACGCCCCGGTAGTAGCGCTGGTCGCCATAGCGTCGGTAGTGGGCCAGGTGGTGCTCATAATCCAGGATCTGCTGTTCGGAAAGCCAGCGCATTTCGGGGTTGGGGTAGCCCTCGGCGTAGATGTTCATGAGGGCGGAGCTAAGCGCTTCTCGCACGGCGTGGGGGGAACTGCTCTCCGATGGGATCATGATCAGTTTGCGGGCCTGGCGCTCTTTCTCCAAATCTATCAGGTGGGCGACGGTGGGGTCAAGATCGGGAAGATCGCCGCGAAAGAGAAAATCATCATATGAGGACATGAGAGCCTCCTTGGTTAAGTACTAAGAGTGGTTTGTGCTTGGATTTTACTCATTCGTGTTGCGCTGTCAAGATTATTGACTTTTGACAAGTCGTATTGTAAAATTAAGCAAAGTATAACACCTGCCCTTGGGATGTGGGGGAGAGTCTGCGAACTAGCAGACACCGAAGGGGCAATCCGGCGCGTCGGGCTGGGCGCGTGGGTGAAACTCTCAGGTAACAGGACCCTACATCTCGGCACTCTGGAAAATCCTTTAGGATACCGAAGGGGCAACCCCAGTATCGGGAGGAATCTCTCAGGTGACAGACAGAGGACACACAGCCGTTCGATCTCGTGTGTCCTTTTTCGCTGGTAGATTGCCCTTCGACCTCTTCACAAGGCCGACCACGGCTAAAGTTTAGCGGCTGAAACAGCGGCTGGCTCTCCAGCCTCACACCTCAGACCGCTGCGCTGTATCAACGCTAGGGCATCAATCTACCACCTCTTTTCGACCATTCATCTACAAACTAAATTAGGAGGTTACACAATGTACAAGAAGCTTTTCACTCCAGGACCTACGCATGTGCGGGAGGAAATCCTAGAAGCACAGGCCGCACCGATGATCCACCATCGATCTGCAGAATACTCCCAACTGCAGAAGGAAGCCACTTCCAAACTCCAGGAAATGCTCTATACGGAGCAGCACGTCTATCTTTTTGCCTCATCCTCCACCGGGGTGATGGAAGGCACGATCCGTCAAGCGACAAACAAGAAGATACTCAACACGATCTGCGGCGCATTCTCAAAGCGCTGGCACGAGATCACCGTCGCCAACGGTGTCCCTTGTGACACCGTCGACGTGGAATGGGGGCAAGCGGTCACGCCAGAGGTAGTGGACGAGGCCCTCGCCAGCGGTGAGTATGACACGGTGACCGTCGTCTTCAATGAGACATCCACCGGCGTGCTCAGCCCGATCGGTGAGATATCCGCGATGATGCACGAGAAGTACCCAGACGTATTGCTCCTGGTGGACGCCGTCAGCGGGATGGCCGGGGCCAAGAT
Source organism: uncultured Anaerolineales bacterium (assembly GCA_964509655.1). GTDB lineage: Bacteria > Chloroflexota > Anaerolineae > B4-G1 > B4-G1 > CAZANJ01. The sequence continues at coordinate 3,723 of CAZDYW010000099.1, read as the reverse complement.
TGAGTTCGACGCCTGGGGACTGGACGTCTGCCTGGCCGGAGTGCAGAAGTGCTTCGCCCTCCCCGCCGGCCTGACGATCTGCGCAGTGAGTGATCGAGCGCGAGAACGGGCGCGGCAGATAGAGGCTCCTGGATATTACTTCGCCTACGAGCAGATGGACAAGAAGTATGAGAAGCACCAGACGCGCGCTACACCCGCCATCAGCATCATCCAGGCGCTAAATGCTCAGATGGATGATATGCTAGAGGAGGGGCTGGAGAATCGCTGGCAGCGCCACAAGGATATGGCGGCCTACGTCCAGGATTGGGCGCGGGAATACTTCGCCCTCTACTCCAACGAGAACTATCTCTCACCCACGGTGACCAACATCAAGAACACACGTGGCATCAGCGTCGCCGGGCTCAACGAAGAGCTCGCCAAGCGCGGCGCGCAGATCTCCAACGGCTACGGATCGCTGAAGGAGAAATGCTTCCGCATCGCGCACATGGGCGACCTGACGATGGATGATATTAAGTGGCTCATAGCTCAGATCGAGGATATTCTGGAGCTTTAGGGCGAACGTAATGCGTGAAACGTAAAACGTTAAACGTAAACGCTATTATTTTGAGGAGGCAAAGATGAAACTGATTGTTTGCGACCCGGTGGATCCTGAAGCCATCGCGGCGATGCGCGAGGGTGGGATTGACGTCGAGGTGCATGACGATATCACGATAGAGGGTCTGAAGGAGATCATCGCGGATTACGAAGCGATGGTCGTCCGCAGCCGCACCAAGGTGCGCGAGCCGCTGATCGACAAGGCGGATAATTTGAAGGGCATCATCCGCGCTGGCGTTGGGCTGGATAGCATCGACGTCAAGTATGCCGAATCGAAGGGCATCGAGGTGCGCAACACGCCGACCGCATCATCCAACGCGGTCGCGGAGTTGACGCTCGGCTATCTCTTCGCCCTGGCCCGTCCCATCGTCCAAGCCACTATGTCGATGAAGGAAGGTAAGTGGGAAAAGAAGAAGATGAAGGGCACGGAACTGGCAGGCAAGACGTTGGGCGTCATCGGCTGCGGGCGCATCGGTGGGCTGGTAGCGGAAAAGGCCGACGCATTGGGTATGGAAGTGCTCACCTATGATCCCTACGTGGAGGATTTCCCCACTTGCGTTTCGCCGATTGAGTTCGACGAGCTGATCAGTCAGTCCGATTACATCACGCTCCACGTCCCACACGTCGAAGCGACCCATTATCTGCTGAACGAGGAGACGTTCTCCAAGATGAAGGATGGGGTCAAGATCATCAACTGCGGGCGCGGCGGCACGCTGGATGAGCAGGCACTCTATGAGGCCATCAAGAGCGGCAAGGTGGCAGGCGCGGCGCTGGATGTCTACGAGGACGAGGCTGAGGAGCGCGGTCAGAAGTTAATGGCGCTGCCACAGGTGATCGGTTCGCCGCATATGGGCGCCGGAACAGCGGAGGCCAAGGCGCGGGTAGGCGAGGAGACCGCCGCCGTCGCGCTGGAAATTATGGCCAAGGTAGAGAGCGAGTAAGGGGATTTGAATTTGTGGGGGAACGCCTAGAGGGAACACGAAGAACACGTTCACTTTGAGCCCCCCGCAAAATCCTCACCCATTCGCAGGTTGCAATTCGAGGAGGGAGAAATGCCTGTAACAGTCCACACAGTAGCTGTTCAAATGCCTCAGCAACTGTATAGCCGTCTAGAAAGGTTAGCTGAATTGAGCCGCCGGTCACTAGAAAGCGTGGTTTTGCAAACGCTCGATTCGAACATTCCTCCTTTGCCCGATGATCTGCCAGATGAGATGCGGAGCGATTTATCCAAGTTGGAGAATCTCGGAGATGAAGCTCTCTGGGAGATAGCTCAAAGCACCATCTCCCTAGAACAACAACAGCGAATGAGTGAGTTGCTGAGAAGGAATCAGGAGGGAACGATCACTGAAGCGGAACGCAGGGGCTTGGCTAAATTGCGTAAGGAAGCCGACCGGCTGATGTTGCGCAAGGCTTATGCTTATGTTCTGCTAAAATGGCGTGGCCACAGACTGCCGAAGCTGGACGAACTGGAAGTTTCGGCGTGACACCTACCTATGTCCCTCTTGAGCTTCGAAGGCAAGTGCAGGCTGACGCCGGTCGGCATTGTGGATACTGCCTCAGCCCTGAAGCGTTGACCGGTATACCACTAGAGATCGAACACATTATACCTCTGGCCGCTGGCGGGCCGACTGTGCGCGAAAACCTCTGGCTAGCCTGTCACCGTTGTAACGAGTTCAAGGGGGCTCGCACCCACGCCCAAGATTCTCTCACGCGAGAGATCGTGGCTTTGTTCAATCCTCGCGCTCAATCCTGGATTAAACACTTCAAGTGGAGCTCCGATGGCACGCGCATAATTGGCCTGACGCCCTGTGGACGGGCCACAGCAGCAGCGTTGCGCTTCAACAATAGATATGTTGTGGAGGCCCGAAGATTTTGGGCTCAAGCCGGCTGGTGGCCACCCAAGTGAGACCTTATGCAGTTCTGAATAGAAGCGAAGCGTATATATGCAAAAAGGAGCACAAATGGCAACTATCAAACCTTTCCGAGGTGTACGTTACAATCTTGAAGAGATCGAAGATCCCTCATCCGTCATCAGCCAGCCCTACGACCGGGTGCGCCACGGGCTACAGGACAAGTATTACGACCTGAGCCCCTACAACGTCGTGCGCATCATCAAGGGCAAAGAGCAAGCGGAAGATGATGAGGGAGGCAACGTTTATACTCGCGCACGAGAATACTATCAATCCTGGTTGGAAGAAGACATCCTCAAGCGCGAGGAGAGCCCCGCGCTCTACGTCCTACGCCAGAACTTCACTCTTTCCGATGGCACCGAGAAGAGCCGCCAGGGGCTGGTCGCCGCGTTCGAACTGAGCCGCTTCGACGAGGGCGTGGTTCTACCCCACGAACGCACCCACTCCGGCCCCAAGGTCGACCGTCTCAATCTGATGCGCGCCACAGAGGCCAACTTCGGGCATATCTTCATGCTCTACCCCGGAGATCGGATCAATGAAATCCTGGATCAGGCGGTGGAGGAAGCATCCGGCTTTGAGGCCCGCGAGATGTTTGAGAAGGACGTGCAGCAGCAATTCTGGGCCATCACCGATCCGGACGTGATCCAGGCCGTGGTGGCGGAGATGGCGCCCAAGCGGAATCTCATCATCGCCGACGGGCATCACCGCTACGAGACGGCCATCAACTACCGCGACGAGATGCGGGAGAAGCATCCTGACGCCCCCGCGAACGCGGGCTTCAACTATCGAATGGTGACGATGGTCAGCATGGACGACCCCGGCCTGGTCATCTTGCCCACCCATCGCCTTATTCACTCATATGGGCGCAAGGGCGGCGAGGAGATTCTGGCGGGATCGGAGGAATACTTCGAGGTCATATCAGTGGAAGACCGAGAGGCGTTGGAGGAATCCTTGGCCGCGGCTACTCCAGATCAGCCGCGCATCGGCTTCTACGATGGCGGTTACACGGTGCTCAAGCTACAAAGCCCCGATGTGATGACCCGCGTGCTACCAGACCGAGATCCGGCCTGGCGCATGCTGGATGTCAGCGTGCTTCACGAACTGGTCATCAGCCGAGTGATGGGGATCAGCGACGAGGCCGTGGAGCGCAAGGAGAACATCGAGTACCTGCGCGATCCACAGATGGGCTATGACGCCGTGGACGAGGGGGAGGCGGAGT
>CAZDYW010000098.1:5458-8184 GCA_964509655.1 uncultured Anaerolineales bacterium | reverse complement strand
TATACCAATCTCCAACCTATACCAATCGGTCGTCAGATCACCGTTCCGTCGGGGATGACTACGTTCTTGGGGATGACGACTACACCGTCGCGGATGACATAATTCTCAGTCTCAATCATCTCTTCCTGGGGGTCATGAGAGCGGATGGTGACGTTCTCGCCGATGCGCGCGTTCTTATCGATGATGGCGCCCTCGATGTTGCAGCCGCGCCCGATGCCAATATCGGGTCGATCCAGGCTGCGGTTTTTCGCCTTCTGTTCGGGCGTCTCGTAGAAATCAGCGCCCATCATCACCGTCCTCACTACCCTGGCGTCCGGGCCGATGACACTGCGCAGCCCGATGACCGACTCGCGAATGATCGAGTCGCGAAGCAAGCAGCCATCGGCAATCACCGAGCGCTCCAGGTCGCAGCTACCGCTGGTGACGGAAGGCGGTAGGAAGCGGGGATGTGTATAAATGGGGTGTTCCAGATCGTAGAAGTCAAAGGGAGGATCTGGTTGGGTAAGCGCCAGGTTGGACTCGTAGAAAGCCCGCACCGTCCCAATGTCCTCCCAATAGCCATCGAATGGAAAAGCGTAAACGCGATGTCTCTCAATGGCGGCCGGAATGATCTCCCTCCCGAAGTCCTCGGCATCGGAATCGCGCAGCATCTCCTGAAGCACATCCGCCCGGAAGAGGTAGATGCCCATCGAGGCCATATAGGGCTTGTCGCTTTCTGGGATGCTCTCCAGGCCATCTAGCTCGTCGGGATGCGGTTTCTCGTGGAAAGACGTGATGCGCCCTTCCTCGCTGGTCTTCAAAATACCGAAGCGAGGGGCATCGGTAGGGGCGACAGGTTGCACAGCTATAGTAACATCGGCCCTTTTCTCGCGGTGCAGATCAACAAAATTCCGGTAATCCATACGATAGAGGTGGTCGCCGGAGAGGATCAATATGTCCTCAGCATCCGCGTGTGAGAGGCGCCAAAGTTGTTTGCGCACGGCGTCGGCTGTACCCTGATACCAATCCATGCCCGCACGGGTCTCCTCGGCAGCCATGACCCGCACGAAGCCGCCGGAGAACATATCGAACTTGTAGGTCTCTTGAATATGACGGTGTAGAGATTCCGAAAGGAACTGGGTAAGTACGTAGATACGATTGAGGTCTGAGTTCAAGCAGTGGCTGATGGGGACATCGATCAAGCGGTATTTGCCACCCAACGGTACGGCCGGTTTAGCCCGCATTTGGGTCAGTGGGTAGAGTCGCGTTCCCTGTCCACCGCCCAGGATCAGCGCCAAAACATCTCGCATAGGCATTGGTCATCTCTCCTTATTTTTAACTCGGCATTCCATGGCTTTTTGGAAGAGTGAGGTGTATCATCAGTTATTGTACCCCGCACCGTAGGGCTGCGCAAGTAACATTGCTTGAGGGAAATCGTAGCAGTTCTAAGGCCCTTGAGAGGCCGCCAGAGGCGTTCTACGGCGTTGGGCGAAATCATTAACCCTAAGCGGTGAGTATGGAAACTCGCCCTACATCTTGTGGTTATGTGGGTCGGCCATCCATAGCCGACGGCTTTTGACTTGCTTCGAAATCCCCGTGCATTGACGATAGCGGTAGGAAGGCTATAATCAATCAAACACCGGTACCGAGTTCGACATAATTAGGAGGCAAAAATGAAGAATATCGATTTACGCAGCGACACCGTGACGCAGCCCACGCCCGCCATGCGCGAGGCGATGTACCAAGCTGAGGTCGGCGACGACGTTTATGGAGAGGATCCGACCGTCAATCGGCTGGAGAAGTTAGCCGCTGAGCAGTTGGGGAAGGAAGCCGCCCTCTTCGTCACCAGCGGCACTATGGGCAATCTCGTTTCCCTTTTGGCCCACTGCGGGCGCGGCGACGAGGTGATCTTAGGGGATCAAAGCCACACGTTTCTCTACGAGCAGGGCGGTATGGCCGCGCTAGGCGGCATAATGCCCCACACGATACCCAATCAGCCCGATGGCACGCTGAAACTGGAGGACATTGAGGGAGCGATCCGAGGGGACGATTCCCACTTTCCCCGCACGCGATTGCTCTGCTTGGAAAACACGCACAACATGTGCAACGGTTCCCCCTTGTCCGTCGAGTATATGGCGCAAGCGGGCCAGTTCGCCCACGAGCGCGACCTGCGAGTTCACTTGGATGGCGCCCGTGTCTTCAACGCGGCGGCCGCGCTGGAGGTGGATGTCAAGGATTTGGTGACGGAGGTGGACTCGGTGATGTTCTGTCTCTCAAAGGGACTGTGCGCACCGGTGGGCTCGATGGTTTGCGGAGACGCTGACTTCATCGCCGAGGCGCGGCGGGCGCGGAAAGTGGTAGGCGGCGGGATGCGACAAGCGGGCATCTTGGCCGCAGCAGGTATCATCTCCCTGGAGGAAATGACCTTACGGCTGGGCGAGGATCACGCCCGCGCGAAGCGGCTGGCGGAGGGGTTGGACGCCATTCCCGGCGTGGAAGTCGCGCCGGTGACGACGAACATCCTCTATTTCCAGTTGACTGAAGAAATACCGCTGCGCCCCAAGGAACTGGGGCAAGCGCTGGCGGAGCGGGGGGTGCTGATGAACGCGCGGCCGGACGGTCGGTTCCGCGCCGTGACCCACTACTGGATCGACGACGATGACATAGAAAGAACCATCAAGACAGTGCGGGACATCGTCGCCACGTAGGGGCAACCCTTGTGGTTGCCCTGTTCCTTGTGGTTGCCC
>CAZDYW010000098.1:0-5358 GCA_964509655.1 uncultured Anaerolineales bacterium | reverse complement strand
CCTTGTGGTTGCCCTGTTCCTTGTGGTTGCCCCACACGACAAACATTGGGTTATGGAGATGGTAGGGCGGGCACAAGGCCCGCCCCTACGTTTTGAGTTTGTACAAACTATGCTATAATGAGCCTGGTATGAATGCCTTAAAATGTGCAAGAACGCCCTGGTCTGAAGATCCGCTAAAACCCAGCGCCGCCTGTTCACGGCGGCGCGCGGTGACAATCATCCAGCGCCGCCCATTTACGGCGGTGCTAACGGAGTGGCGCAATGAGCTATGTCGATAAACTCTTGGCGCGTAATGAAAAAGTCGTCCGAGTCGCTCACGATCACTGGATCACTTTGCTGCCGACCATCCTGATCGATCTCCTGCTCAGTGTCATCATCGGTGGGCTGTCCGTGCTGGGGATCATTTTCTCGCCCCCTTGGACCTGGTTCGGCCTCGTGCTGCTACTCGTGCCCCTGGCCCATCTCGCGCTGCGGCTTTGGGAGTGGTGGAGCAAGCAGTATATCGTCACCAGCCGACGCATTATGCAAGTCTCCGGCACGTTCAACACGCGGGTGTCCGACACCTCCCTTGAGAAAGTCAATGACATCGTGATGGTCCAGTCGGCGCTGGGGCGCGTACTCAAGTTCGGCGACCTGGAGATCATCTCCGGCTCTGAAAGCGGCATCGACATCTTCCATCGCCTCGCCGATCCCATCGGCTTCAAGAAAGACCTGCTCGATCAGAAAGGTGCGCTCGCCCAGTTGGATATTTTCGAGGATCGCGCGGAGCGGGTCTTGAACGCCGAGGAGCCTGACAGCAGTGATGTCCCCGAATTGATCGCCGAATTGGCCGAACTGCGGGAGAAGCATATCATCACCGAGAAGGAATTTGAGGACAAGAAGCGACAGCTGCTGGACGAGATATAAACGTTGGTTGGTATGTTGGAGAGAGGAGGGAGCTATGGCTGATTTTTTCACTATGTCCGACTTCGAAGCAACCGCTGCACTGATAAGAGAAAAAGCTCCACTGGCTCCTAGGATCGGCATGATCTTGGGGTCAGGCCTCAACACCCTGGTCGAAGGGATCGAGGACAGCGTAGTCATCCCTTATGACCAGCTTCCCCACTTCCCCAGGACAACGGTGGAAGGTCACGTCGGGAGGTTGGTGCTGGGCCATCTGGAAGGCCTCCCGGTGATCGTGATGCAAGGCCGCGCTCATTATTATGAAGGATACTCCATGGCCCAGGTCACCTTCCCCGTGCGCGTGATGCAAGTCCTGGGCATCGAGATGCTGATCATCACCAACGCTGCCGGTGGGCTCAATCCCGAATTCCAGGCCGGAGACGTGATGCTGATCCGAGATCACATCAACCTGGTCGGGATGGCGGGGTTGAACCCGCTGCGTGGCCCCAACCTGGATCAACTCGGCCCGCGCTTCCCCGATATGTCAGAAGCGTATGACACTCAACTGCGATCCTATGCCGAGCAGGTGGCCGCCGAGAAGGACATCCCACTGCACGAGGGCGTCTACATCTGCCTGGCCGGCCCCAGCTTCGAGACGCCGGCCGATCTGCGCTTCCTGCGCACCATCGGCGCGGACGCCGTCGGCATGTCCACCGTTCCAGAGGCCACCGTCGCCCGACACGGCGGCACGCGCGTATTGGGCTTTTCCGGCATCAGCAACGTGCTGCCCGTCGAGGGCCAGCCGGCGGTGGAGACGACCCACGAGGAAGTGTTGGAAGCGGGCCATAAGCTGGTGCCGCGATTGGAAGCTATAATTCGCGGGGTGTTAAAAACAGTATGACGGTTTTCCTCCGGCGGTTGGTAGAATACGCCTGGGTCTTCTATGCTGCGTGTGCCATGGGCATCTTGATCTACGTGGTACGCGCCCTGGTCGCCCATCGGGAAAGGGGAGTGGCTGTCTTCACCCTCGAACGGGAAGCGGCCAACAGCCGAGTGGCTCAAGCCTGGGTGATGGTCTTTATCTTCAGCCTCATCGGCATCGCTGTCTTCGCCAGCACCAATTTCATCTTGCCCCAGGCGCCTGCCTACAATTCCGGCACGCCATTGCCCACCGCTACCCCCAGGGCCGGCGTAATGCCACTCACGCCCGGCCTCACGCCCACCGCCACCGAGATATTGGTGCCCACCTTGCCCCCGCTGACCTCTACCGTGCCTCCATCTCCCACGCTCACCACCGTTATCACCGGTCAAGTTCCCACCGAACAGGCCCCAACCGCGACTCCCACCCTTGCGCCCACGCCGACTCCCACCAGCGAAGCGACGCCCACCGTGGCGCTGGAGACTGCCGCCTCCGGGGAAATGGCGACTCGTTTCGGCGACTTCGCCATCCTGGCTGGGTACAACCTTCCCTCCACCCAGGTCACGACCGCTGATTCCCTGCTGCTCACGCTCTACTGGCGGGCTACGGATGATCCCGCCACGGTGGATTATGTGGTGTTCACCCATTTGCTCTCGGACGAAGCGCGTCTCATCGCCCAGCACGACGGGCTCCCGGCCAACGGCGCGCGACCGACCAGCGGATGGGGAAGCGGTGAGACGATTGTGGATCCCCATCAGATGACCTTCAAGCCGGACGCCTTGGACTACACCGGGACGGCGAGCATCGTGGTCGGGCTGTATGATCCGGACGCGCCCGATGAGCGCGTCTCGACGGGCGCGGGAAATGACTACGTCACCCTGCCGGTCACCATCGAAGTGACGGGGGAGGGCGGCTGAGGTCGCCTCTCAAGTAAGATGTCCATTCTCTCTGCCAGCAACCTAGCTAAATCCTATGGCGCCCAGGATGTCTTCGACGGCGTCTCTTTCGCCATCCCGCACGGCGCCAAGATCGCCCTGGTCGGCCCGAACGGCGCGGGCAAAACCACGCTGCTCCATCTGATGGCCGAGCTGGAAGCGCCGACGCGCGGCGACATCCATCGCGCCAAGAACATGCAGACCGCCTATCTTCCCCAGAAGGCCGAATTTGCACTCGGCCAGGGGAATAACGGGCAAACTCTGTGGGAGACAATGCTGGAGGTCTTCGCCGATCTGTTGGCACAAGAGGAAGAACTGCGCCGCCTCGAAGCCGCGATGAGCGATCCGGATAAACGCGAAAAAGCGGCCCGGCGATATGGCACAGCCCTGGAGCAGTTCGAGTTGGACGGCGGCTACACCTACGAGGCGCGTATCAAACAGGTGCTGGCCGGGCTGGGCTTTGCGGAAAAGGAGGACTTCCATCGCCCCGTGGCCCAGTTCAGCGGCGGCGAGAAAACCCGCGCCTTGCTGGCCCGCCTCTTGCTGGAGGAGCCCGATCTGCTCCTGCTGGATGAGCCGACCAATCACCTCGACCTTTCCGGCGTCGAATGGCTGGAGCGTTACCTCCAGACCTGGCAGGGCGCGATGGTCGTCGTGGCCCACGACCGCGCCTTCCTCGACGCCATCGCGGATCGGGTGTGGGAAGTCGCCTGGGGGCGGATGGAGCAGTATCGCGGCAACTACAGCGCCTACGTCATCCAGAAAGAGGAGCGACTGGCCCATCGGCGAGCGCAGTATGAGCGGCAGCAAGAGACAATCGCGCAGACGGAGGATTTCATCCGCCGCAACATCGCCGGACAGCGCAGCCAAGAGGCCCAGGGCCGTCGAAAAAGGCTGGAGCGGCTGGAGCGCATCGAGCGCCCGCGTGAATACCACACCATCAGCCTGGCGGTGGACAAAGCGGCCCGCAGTGGCGATCTGGTGTTGGGTCTCTACGATTTGACGGTGGGCTACAATCAGGCCGCCCCGCTGCTCACGGCCAAGGAGTTCGAACTGCGGCGTGGACAGCGAGTGGCCTTGTTGGGGCCCAATGGCGCCGGTAAGACCTCCCTCGTGCGCACCATCCTGGGCGAAATTTCACCCCTGGCTGGGCGCGTGCGCATCGGCGCGAATGTCCACGTCGGATACTTCACGCAAGGCCACACCGATCTCGACCCCGATCAGAGCGTGATCGACACCATCCTGAACGCGGCCTGGGCCAGCGATCAACCGGAGCGCAGGATGACGACCGGCCAGGCGCGAGACCTGCTGGGCCGTTACCGCTTCTCTGGCGACGACGTCTTCAAGCGCGTCGGCGATCTATCCGGCGGCGAGCAGGCGCGAGTGGCACTGGCGCTTCTGATCCTGCGCAGCCCTAACTTTCTGCTCCTCGATGAGCCGACCAACCATCTCGACATTCCGACGCAGGAGGTGCTGGAGGAGGCGCTGAATAACTTCGATGGCACCTTGCTGATGGTGAGCCACGACCGTTATCTGATCCGCCGACTTTCCATCCAGGTTTGGGCCATCGAGGGCGAACGCCTCTGGGAATTCAAGAGGGGATATGAGACCTACCGTAACTGGCTCGCGGATCGGCGGCAGCGGGAGCGTGAGATCCAACGGACACGGGATAACGGTGAGCAGGAGAGGCGCCGGGCGCTAAGGGCGCAGCGGGCTGCGGAACGTGAGGCGGCGCAGAAGGCCCGCCGTCAGGCCGAGTTGGAGCAGCGGATTCACGAGCTAGAGCTGCGCCAGGCCAGATTGGAGGGGCTGCTGGCCCAAGCCAGTGAGGAACAAGCGGTCGACAAGGTGCGGGAACTCGGCGCCGAGTACGGCAAAGTCGGGGAGGAGCTGGAAACTTTGCTCATCGCCTGGGAGGAGACGGCGTGAAGGAGCGGCCCTTGCTGATCGGAATCACGGGCAACATCGGCACCGGCAAGTCGACCGTCGCCCATATGCTGGCCGAGTTGGGTGCCGACGTGATCGACGCCGACGAAGTGGCCCATCAGGTGATACGACCGGGCACGCCCGCCTATGAGCAGATCGTCGAGAAATTCGGGCCGGAAATCCTGGTCGCCGGGGAGGAGAATGGAGAATGGAGAATTGACCGGCGGCGCTTGGGCGCCATCGTCTTCGATGATCCGGAGGCGCTGGCTCGGCTGGAGGCCATCGTCCACCCCGCGACGATGGAGGAGGTCGAGCGTCGCATCGGCGCCAGCGCCGCGGAAGTCGTCGCGGTCGAGGCCATCAAGCTCATCGAGGCGGGCATGGCCGATGACTGCGATAGCGTGTGGGTGACGACCTGTCGGCCAGAGCAGCAGCTCCGACGCATTATGGCCGCCCGTGACCTCAGCCGGGCCGAGGCCAAGCAGCGCATCCAGGCCCAGGCTCCCCCGGAGGAAAAGATCGCCCGTGCCGATGTGGTGATCGATAACAGCGGCTCCCTCGCGCAGACCAGAGCGCAGGTAGAGGTAGCCTGGGAGCAGTTGGGATTATGAGTTGGGTTATCCCAAACTTATCCCAAGTTTATCCCAAATATATCCCAAACTTATCCCAAAATTGCGAATGATGAATGAGGAAGAG
>CAZDYW010000097.1:0-8196 GCA_964509655.1 uncultured Anaerolineales bacterium | reverse complement strand
CGAGAAGGAGCAAGACAAGCCCATCGTGAAAACATCCTGCAAGTCTTGAAAGCACGTTTCAATCTCTCCCGTCCAGAGATCGTTTCCCTTGATACCAGGCTAAAAGATGTAGAGGATCTCGACACCCTCAAGAAGTTATTCAATCACGCGCTGCGAGACATCACGGCCGCTGACTTCAACACCAAGCTAGAGGAAATAGCGAACTGATTGCACTGTTGCTGCCCGCTGACTGACTTAACAGTAAAATTTACCTTCAGGGGAGCCCGGGGAGCCGGGCTGAGAGGGCGCCCTGGCCTATGACCACCGGCGCCGACCCTCAGAACCTGATCTGGGTAATGCCAGCGGAGGAAGGCCCTTGGTTTACGATGTAGCCGCCTCGCTGATTGGGGCGGCTTTTCTATTGTCTCTTTGAGGTGATGATGCGTATTGTAATTTTCGCCAATGGAACATTTTCCCAAGCACATTGGATGCACAATTTGTTACTTCCAGATGATGTAATCATCGCCGCCGACGGCGGGACAGAACATGCCTTGACCATCGGCGTGACGCCACACTATGTCATCGGTGATCTGGATTCGCTCACACAGGAACAGCGGCAGCAAGTAGAGGCCGCTGGCGCGGGAATCATCAGCTTCCCACCCCGCAAGGATGAAACCGATCTGGAGCTGGCCCTTCTCCATGCCGCGCAGGAAGGCGCGACCGAGATCATCATCCTCGCGGCGCTGGGCGGTCGGCTTGACCAGACCATCGCCAACCTGCTGCTGCTGACCCTCCCCGAATTGCGCGAGATCGATGTGCGCATCATCGCGGGCAACCAGACAGCCTTCCTGGTCCAGGACGAAGCGTCCATCGAAGGCCACCCCGGCGACACCATCTCTCTCATCCCCCTGGGCGGCGACGCCTTGGGCGTGACCGCCGAAGGCGTGGAATGGGCACTGAATGACGAAACGCTGCGCTTTGGGCCGGCTCGCGGCGTGAGCAATGTGTTGACAGAAAAGCAGGCCCGTGTACGTGTGCAAGAGGGAACGCTCTTGTGTGTGGTGACAAAATAAGTTTGCAGGTCTGCAGAAAGGAGGGAAAAATGGAACGCATAACTCTGTTCGCCTTGATCAGTTTGTTGATATTAGCCAGCTGTGGGCCTGGCCCCACACCGGCGGAGAAGCCCACATCGACTTCACCGCCTGAGCCCCGCCAGCTGCGGCTGATGACTCACGATAGCTTCGACATCAGCGAGGAGACCATCAAAGCCTTCGAGGCGGAGTACAACGCCAAAGTCGAAATCCTCCAGGCCGGCGATGCCGGGGTAATGCTCAACCAAGCCATTCTCAGCAAGGACAACCCAATGGCCGACGTGCTCTACGGCGTGGACAACACACTCCTCAGTCGAGCGCTGGAGGCCGACATCTTCGCGCCCCACGAATCGCCGCTGCTGGATCAAATTCCCGACCGCCTGGAGCTCGACGAGCAACATCGCGCCCTGCCGGTGGATTACGGCAACGTCTGCCTTAACTATGATAAGGGCTGGTTTGCGGAACAAGGAATCGCGCCCCCGACCAGATTGGATGATCTGGTGAAGCCCGATTACGAGAGCCTGACCGTGGTGGAGAATCCGGCCACCTCATCGCCCGGACTGGCATTTATGCTGGCCACCATCGGCCACTTCGGTGAAAGCAGCGACTACACCTGGCTCGACTACTGGGCCGATCTGCGGAACAACGACGTGCTGGTGACCGAGGGCTGGGAAGATGCCTATTGGAGCCAGTTCACCTACGGTTCCGGCGGCGAGGGCGACCGCCCCATCGTCGTCAGCTACGCCAGCAGCCCGCCGGTGGAGGTTCACTTCGCGGAAGAGCCTTTTGAGGAAGCGCCCACGGCAGCCGTCGTCGGCGATGGAAGCTGCTTCCGCCAGATCGAGTTCGTCGGCATACTCAAAGGCACGCAGAACCTTGAACTGGCCGAGGCATGGGTGGACTTCATGCTCAGCGCGACGTTCCAAGAGGAGATCCCTCTGCACATGTTCATGTTCCCGGCCAACGAGAGCGCAGCGCTGCCCGAAGCCTTCGCCGAGTTCGCCGTCATCCCCGAAAATCCCGCCGATGTGCCCTTTGACGCCATCGAGACCAACCGCGAAGCCTGGGTAGAAACGTGGACCGAGACCGTACTGCGGTGAGACGGCACAGGACAGCAGGAGACAGGAGGCAGGATGTAGGGCCACTGATATTTCTTGCTTCCTGCTTCTTGCCTCTCGCCTTCCTAATCCTATTCTACTTCTACCCACTCGGCTCAATCCTGTCCCTTTCCTTCGCGCCGGAGGGGAAGTTCAGCCTGGCGGCGCTGGGGAAGATTATCCACGAGCCCCACTATTTGCGGACACTCTGGTTCACCACATGGCAAGCGGCGCTCTCCACTCTGCTGACGGTGCTGCTAGCACTGCCGGGAGCCTACGTCTTCGCACGCTATGATTTCCCCGGAAAGTCATTGATCCAAGCCATGACAACTGTGCCATTCGTGCTGCCCACCATCGTCGTAGCGTTGGCCTTCACCGCTCTGCTCGGGCCGCGCGGACTTTTCAACCTGGCTCTGATGAAGCTCCTCAATCTCGACCAGGCGCCGCTCGATCTCCAACACACACTGGCCATCATCCTGCTGGCCCACGTTTTCTACAATTACACGCTGGTACTGCGTATCGTGGGAACCTATTGGGCCAATCTCGACCCCAGCGTTGAGGAGGCCGCCCGTATGCTGGGGGCGAGCCGCTGGCGCACATTCCGTGAGGTGACGTTACCTCTCTTAACCCCGGCCATCGGCGCGGCAGCGCTGCTGATCTTCATCTTCTGTTTCACCAGCTTCGGCGTCGTCCTCGTGCTCGGCGGGCCACGCTTCGCCACGCTGGAGGTGGCGATCTACCGGCAGACGGTCCATTATCTCAATCTGCCGCTGGCCGCGACGCTCTCCGTGATCCAGATTCTGTTTACCTTTGGGCTGATGACGGCCTACACGCAGCTCCAGTCAAGCGCTTCGCTGCCGATGGAGCTGCGCTCACGGGAGACTGTGCAGCGCCGACCACAAAGCTGGCACGAATGGATCATCGTCGGCCTCAACGTCGGGCTGATGCTGGCGCTACTGGTGACGCCACTGGCAGCGCTGGTAGAGCGTTCGCTGACACTTCCCACCGAGGGCGGGAGCCTCTCCCTTGCATTCTACCGCAGATTATTCGAGAATCCGCGCGGATCGGCCTTCTACGTGCCGCCGGTGGCCGCCGTGCGCAACTCGGTCACCTTCGCGCTGGCGACGACGACGCTCTCGGTGATTCTGGGGCTGATGGCAGCCTGGGCGCTCGGTCGGAGAGAAACCGGGTTTTTGGCAAAAACCCGGTTTCTGCGCCGTCTGCTCGATCCCATCCTGATGTTGCCCTTGGGCACCTCGGCGGTCACGCTGGGCCTGGGATACATCGTCGCGCTGGACGAGCCGCCGCTCAACTTGCGCACATCGCCGCTGCTGGTGATCCTGGCCCACACGCTGGTGGCGCTGCCCTTCGTCGTGCGCAGCGTCCTGCCGGCCCTGCGCTCCATTCAGCCACAGTTGCGCGAGGCGGCAGCCATGATGGGCGCGAATCCCTGGCGCGTCTGGCGCGAGATCGATCTGCCGATTGTGATGCGGGCCGTGCTGGTAGGAGCCGTATTCGCCTTCACTATCTCGATGGGCGAATTCGGCGCCACCAGCCTGATCGCCCGCCCGGAGCGCCCCACGATGCCGGTCGCCATCTACCGCTTCCTGGGCCGCCCCGGCGCGACCAACTACGGTCAAGCGCTGGCCATGTCCACGCTGCTGATGCTGGTCTGCACGCTGGGCTTCCTGGCCATCGAGCGCTTCCGCGTGGGTGAAGTGGGAGAATTTTGACGCTGATTGCAGCATAAAGTCGTTCGTGATAAAATACCACTAGATTTCGCTTCTTGACCAACAGGGGACATATGGAGGATTTACAAGAAGAGATAACAAGTGCTATCCGGTCTGTTCAATCCCAAGTGCGTTGGAAGCCAGGAAGTGCCGCGCGACATCTACTGAAACGCAAACTTCGCGGTCATTTGCCGGATGATGCAACACTAAGCGACTAAGAGCACGTCATCTTGACTATTTTGGGAGACACAGAAGCTGAAGTCTACATCTATTGGCATTTTGACACTCCTTACGTGGCAATAGTTTCGATCCTCCAGAGCCAACATTGGCTTGCAATGTTTGGTATGGATGGCTTGATGGAAAGCGCTTACATCGTTGAGAATCCGAACCGCTATCTGAGCAAACCTGTTTTTGATCTGATTGGGCCTTTGAGCGAGGTGCTGATATGAAAAACTATGACGAACTAATTTCAGCCTACGAGGTAGACGTTCGCTTCCCCGATGTAAGCGGTATGGAACATCTGGATATGCTTCTCACTCGTAGTGAGATCGCCAAAGGTAAAACTCATCTGACGACCGAACAGCGCATTCGATTGGAGGAAGCAGACCGAATCCTTCTCCAACAGGCTAGACATTTTTACCGGGCCATCCAGCAAATTGCGGATTTGGATGCCTGGCGTCGCGATGAGAATGTATCCCCTACCCACTGGTGGTGGTATCTTGACGTGCTGATACAGTTGCCCAAGCTCCCAGAGCATGAACCTAACCGGGCAACAGTACCAGCTTGATCCGCCCCCCCTGAGCCCAATGCCCTTACTCGAAATCCATAATCTCCATAAGTCCTACCCCGACGGTTGGACGCTGACCGACATCAGCTTCAGCGTCGAGGAGGGTTCGATACAAGCGCTGCTCGGCCCCTCTGGCTGCGGCAAGACGACGCTGCTGCGCCTCATCGCCGGCCTGGAGACGCCCGACGGCGGCCAATTGCTGCTCAAGGGTCAAGATGTGACTTACACGCCCCCACACCGGCGCGGATTCGGACTGATGTTCCAGGAATACGCTCTCTTCCCGCACAAGAACGTCTTCGGCAACGTGGCCTTCGGGCTGCGCATGCAGGGAATGGAGCGCGAGGTCATCGCCGAGAGGGTCACGGAAGCGCTGGAACTGGTCGGGCTGGAGGGCTTCGAGCGCCGCGACGTGAGCCAGCTTTCGGGCGGCGAGCGGCAGCGGGTCGCACTGGCACGCAGCCTAGCCCCACAGCCGCGCTTGCTGATGCTCGATGAACCGCTGGGAGCGCTGGACCGGGCGCTGCGCGAGCGCTTGATGGATGAACTGCCCCACAT
The DNA here is from genome assembly GCA_964509655.1 of uncultured Anaerolineales bacterium. GTDB lineage: Bacteria > Chloroflexota > Anaerolineae > B4-G1 > B4-G1 > CAZANJ01. Next base: position 2,957 of record CAZDYW010000097.1, on the reverse strand, counting down.
CCTCCACCGCGCCGGCGTGACCGCCATCACCGTCACCCACGATCAGGAGGAAGCCTTCGCCATCGCCGACCGGGTGGTGCTGATGCACGAAGGCCGCGTGGTGCAAATCGGGACGCCGGAGGAGGTTTACCGGCGACCGGCCTCCGCCTGGGCCGCGCGCTTCCTGGGATTGACTAACTTGCTCGAAGCGGAAATCGTGGGGAATGGAGTGGAAACGCCGCTGGGCCGACTAGACCTCGAAGATGCGGAGCTTGATCTCCAACACGGCAAACTTGCAACTTGCAACTTGCAACCTGCAACTTGCAACTTACTCCTGATACGACCGGAGGCCGCGCGGCTGGGTGATGAGGGCCCCAATCAACTGCGCGTCACGGTCAAAACATGCTCCTTCCGAGGAGAATACTGCCAAGCGGTGGTCCGTCACACCAGCGGGGTTGAGCTGACATTTAATTTTACCGTCAATCTTGAACTGCCTGCTCCGGGAGAGGAGATCGATCTCTCCCTTGATCCAAGGGCGCTGACCCTACTGACTGAGAGCCCCCTACTTTCTGGAAAATAGGCGCGACAGCCACGAACGTTGGCGTTGGCCCTCGGATGGTTTGGGGCGCGTTTCGCAAGGCTCCGCGCTCATCTTGCCCAGCCGAGCCAATGTGTCCAGCGATGCAAAGACCACCAACCGGTCACCGGCCCGAAGCGCGAGCACGGGGTCCGGTCGTCGGTCGAGATGCTCCCCCCGCTGATGAAGTAAAATCGACAAGGCCAGATCCTCCTCAATCTGCTCAATGGAGCACCCCTCCAAAACCGAGCCCGGCTTCACCGTGGTCATAGCCACCATCAGCTCATCCTCCTCGTCCACATAGAAGGAGTGATCGACGGGTGCCTTGGTGGCAGCGGCGGCAAAGCTGGGGGCGGCCAAAGCGGTTGTGCTGAAGGCGGTATGGATGCCAAAGCCATGCTGTACCTTCTCCGCCAGTTGGGCCTCGAACATCCGCATTACGATTTTGATCTGAGGATTGAGCTCGCGGGCATTGAGCGCGATGGCCAGGTTCGCCAAGTCGTTCTCGGTGCAGATTACGATAGCAGAAGCCTCGCGCACGCGGGCTTGCTCCAGCATTTCTTCCTGGCGAGCGTCGCCCATCAGCACTGGCGCTCCCATCTGACCGATCTCCTCCAGGAAAGGGTCATCGGAGTCGTTTTCGATGCCGATGACCTCCTCGCCGAGGCGGATCAGTTCCTTGACGACTCGATAACCAATCCGCCCCAGACCGCAGACGATTATGTGATTCTGATAAGTCGAAGCGATGGCCATTTGCCAGGCCTCCTTTCGCTCACGGCGGTTGAACAGCGCTACCCCAAAGCGCAATATACCATCGGCGACAACGGCCAGCCCAATGAAGGGCAAGAGGACAAACAGAATTTGCAGCCCGATAGCTTTGGGAAACGGCAGCAGGGTCTCCAAAAAGATGAGTTTGAAGGTGGCGTGCAGCGCCTCGGCCCAACTAAGCCGCTGTCCAGTCACAGGATAAGAATAGAAAAGCCGTAAGGCCAAGGTTCCGCCCAAGAGAAGAATCGTGAAGAGGAACAAGGACACGTGGAACTGGCGTATCAGAACGCGCGTGTCACGCCACAACGCACGCAGGTAACGGGCAGGCTTATGGAGATTTTTAGGTCGAACCATCATCACTTCATCACAGGGGCGCCTGGAGGGTCAAGCGGCGCACGCCGTCGCTCTCACGCTCCGTGATGTGCAGCACTAGCACGCTGACGTCGTCGCGGGGGCGACCATCATCCAGCGCCAAGGCACGCTCCAGCAGACCGTCGGCCATCCGCCGCGCATCGGCGCCATTCTCAGCCGTCAGCTCTCGCACTGCCGCTGGCACGTCGAAGACGGGACAGGATCGCGCCCCGGCCAATCCCAAGCCATCGGTGTAGACCACGACCATCATGCCCGCCGCCAGGGACAGCTCGGTGATCTGGGGCTTGGTGTCGCGTCGCACCCCGACCGGCTCGGAGGGCTCGTCGATCAAGTATAGGTCGCTTTCGGGTCTGACGACAATGATGGGACAATTGCTATTGCGCGAGAGCACAAGCGTGTCGGTGATCAAATCCACGGAGAGTATGTTGAGCGTGGCCGACACTCGGCCGCCCCTGTAGGTGTAGAGGTAATCGTGGGCCGCGCGGGCCGCTGCGCCATCGCGCACCCCCTCAGCCAGCTCGGAGACGGCCTTGCGGGCCACGATGTTGCTGATGGCCTTGGCCGCTCTCCCGGAGCGCTGTCCGTCCACCAGCACGAAGGAAAAGCCACCTTGAGGCCGCTCGATCATCTCCAGCGTGTCGCCGCTTTCGCGGGTGGCCCATTTGCCTATCTTCGCAACAGCTACTTCAATTTTCATCTGGTCTTGTCCATTGTCTCTAGATTGGTTCAATCTGCCGAATTATCACACCACACACCGACAGCCACACTCAAGTTCAATTGTCACCGGAGACACCTGTCGGGTGACACGATCTTCCCGCATATGTAAAACCAACAGCGTGTGCGGGTCGAAGACTATGACGTCCTTGACCCCCTGCAACAGATAAAAACGCGGGCCGATCTCCAAGTCTTTGGCTTCATAGCCTGGGCTGACCACCTCAATCACGGCCTCCGGCACCAGCGTAATCGCTTCATCCAGTTCGTCCGGCTCGCGACAGAAGATGGAGATGTCCGGACGTTTGAGCGAATCGTCTGGGAAATGGATATAAACATCGCTGAGATGCATGCAGTTGCACTCACCCTCCAGATCAACCCCCTGAGATTGATGCTCTATGGAGGCACGAATACGGTCGACCGCTTGCTGATGCCTACGGGCCGGATAAGCTTCCCAGAGAGGTAACCCGCCCACAATTTCTAATCGCACACCGGCCTCATCGGCGCGTTCCAACAATGCAATCTGAGCAGATTTGTTCATAGCTCTTCC
>CAZDYW010000096.1:0-8239 GCA_964509655.1 uncultured Anaerolineales bacterium | reverse complement strand
TTTGACGACACAAGTCTCGCGCTGCACAGGAGACGAGGGAAGTGTTTCAGGCCTCGCCGCCCAATCCTCGCAGATTGGCCGTGGTGCACTTCAAGATGACGTGTTTGAGGTGTTGTGTTGACGCTTCGACTTCTTGGTAGCTAGTCAATCATTCGCATACGGGCAACCAAAAGGGCAGCGCCTGGAACTTGTCCAGTGCGCTGCCCTTGGTCCGGCATGCAAGCACCCAACGCTCTTGCGTCCGCGTAGGATCAAACGTCGCTTGTTTTCACTATCAGCGGCAGATAGACCAACCAGTTGAAGTGCGCGGTCACGCCGCGGTCGCCGTCCATCGTCACCGTGACCGGGTTAGCAGAACCGCTGGCGTCGCCACTCCAGTGGCCGAAAGCGTAGCCCACGCTGGCTTCCGCCGTCAAGGTCACCTCCGTACCCCCAGTGTACTGCTCGCCACCGCAGTCAGGCGCGGGTTCGGCGCTCACGCTGCCGCCCGCTGCCGGATCGGAGGCAACGGTCAAGGTATAGCAAACCGCCAACTCATAGGCGCCGATGTCGCAGGCAGAACCTTGTGGACGGGATACGCCGCGCTGGTCGATGTCTAGGGTGCAACTGATCGTGGGTATGGCGTCGATGGCCGGGCTGCCGACGAGCAAGGCGTGGGTCCACGTCTCCCCGCCGTTGTCGGCCAGCAGACCGAGGAGAGGGTCGCTTCCGAGGATATCGTGAGCGGTAGCGCCCGTGATCACCGCGTCAGCCGTATCCTGAATCAGATTGTAGTCAAGGGAGTGGATAGCGCCGTGGATGTCGGGGCCTTCTCCGCTCGCAGCGTTGCCCGCCACGATGGTGTGCCGGGTGGTGACCGTGAAGCTCTCCTCCAAGAATAATCCACCTCCGTTCCCGCTGGCGGTGTTGGAGTAGATCGTGCAGTGGGCCAGATCAATCGTCTGATCCGAGTCGCTCAACGTGCCGATGCCGCCGCCGTGCGTGGCGGTGGCAGAGTTACCGGAGATGGTCGTGTTGGTCAGCGCCGCCGAGCTGTAGTAGAGATAGATACCCCCGCCGCCCGCGTAATCGTCGCTGTTGGCCGTGTTGCCGCTGACGGTGCAGCCGTTCAGCGTCAACGGGTTCTCCACCGCGCCAGCGCCCTCGCCATCGCTGTAGATCCCGCCGCCGTCGTCGCCGCTCGTGTTGCCCGAGACCATGGAGTCTTCGAGAGTGACCACGCCTTCCTCGTTGCAGATACCGCCGCCGTCCCCGTCGGCATCGTTGCCGCTGATAGCACTGTTGTCGAACTTCACCGTGGCAGCGCTGGTGGAATCGGCCTTGATCTTGATACCGCCGCCATCGGTCCCTGCCTCATTATCATTGATGGTGACGCGGTCGAGAGTCACCGTGGCGGTGCTGGTGGAATTAGCCCATATCTCGCCCCCGCCGCCATGGGTTCCGGCAGTGTTGAAGAGGATCTCGTTGTTGACGAGCGCTGCCTCGACGACGCCACCGTTGCCCGCATAGAATGCAAAGCCGCCCCCCTGGAAACCCGATTCGTTATCGCTGATGGTGCTGTTAACGAGCATCAAGGTGACGGTGCTTTCGTCAGCAGCGTCGAGGAGAATGCCGCCGCCCGAAGCGTTGGCGGTGTTACGGCTGATGGTGGTATCGGTGATGATTGTAGAGACCGCGCCACCCTCGACGGAGTAGAGCCGCATCCCGCCGCCATGTCCGTTGACTGCGTTGCTTATCACCGTGCTGCTGGCGATATACAGACCGCCAGCGCTGGAGATCCCGCCGCCATTGGAGCCGGCGGTGTTGGTCAGGACGTGGCTGTGGGTGAGGGTCAGCGCTCCGGTATTGCGGATCCCGCCACCATCCCCACCCGTCGTATTATTATAGATCGTCGTACCGGCGACAATTGCCGCGCCGCTGCCACTGACGTTGCGCACACTATAGATCCCACCACCGCCATCATCCGCCTCGTTGCCAAAGATGATACAGTTCGTGACCGTTATCGCGCCAGCGTTGTAGATGCCGCCGCCGTTCCCATTATCGTTGCCGTCCAGGTCAGGGGCTGCGTTATCGGCGATCGTCACACCAATGAGCGTAGCTTTGCCACCTATGTCGTTGACCAGTCCACCACCGTCCTCATTTCTGGCCTCATTACTGGATACAGACCCCTCGGTCATGGTCAGTTCACCGGCGTTGTAGATGCCGCCGCCGTAGGTGGAGAAACCAACGAGCGTGTTGCTGTAGATGTCGCTGTCGACGAGAGTCATCGTTCCACTATTAAAGATGCCGCCACCGCCATAGGCCACGACAGCCGTGGACGTGTTACTGTAAACATCGCTGTTGGTTAGATGCAGCGTGCCATCGTTGTAGATGCCCCCACCGTTCGCACTGGACGTATTGGCATAGACGACGCTGTTGACCAGATGCAGCGCATCGTTATCGCCGGTGACGGCGATGCCTCCACCGGAGGAAACGGCGCTGCCATCCCGGATGGTCACGTTGCCGATCTGGACGATAAAGCTGCCGTCATCGCTACCAGGATCGATGTGAAAGACTCTGTCCGCACCGTCGCCGTCGATAATGGTTTGGGCCGCACTTTCTCCCACGATGACCACGTTGGCCGCAACGTCCAGATCGCCGCCGGCGTTACTATCTTCCCCAGATGCGCCCTTCAGCGTGTAGACGTAACTGGGCACGTTGATGACGTAGGTGGTTGGACCACCCAGGCCTTTCTCGGTAACGACGCATTGGTTAACATGAGTACCAGCCCCCACCCCGTCGTTTGCCAGGTCAATGGCCTCCCGCAGGGTGCAGCCGCCCTCTGGCGCATCATCCTTGACGTTATCCACGTCGATCGTGCGCGTGGTGGCTGCATACACCGTCGAAACAGGGGTCATGCCGAACAACGCCAGCAACAACACCAGCGCCGCGCCCAGCCGGGCCGGCATGGAGAGAAGATGCGCTCTTTCAAACAGTTTTGTGTAGGTCATTTGATCTGCCTCCTTTGTGACTGGAATTTGGTGCTAAACCCCCATATATTGGGCAAAAAAAGGTGTTTCATCCAAAGTCCAAACTCGAATTGCCTGTCGGTTTGTGCAACAATTTGAATTTGCTCTTGTGTAGTTTCTTGCACAGGCTTGGCACGAAGGTTGAAGCTGCGTGCTACGGTTAGCAAAGATGGACTACGAATCGCTCCTCAAAACTAGCGGCAGATAGATGTACGCCTCCGTGCCCACGGCGACCGTCTCGATACTCGTCGCCCTGGAGTCGTACAACACGTATCCGAGTACAGTAAAAGCACCCTCTTCCGCCCCGGACGTATCCCAGGCGTCTTCGAAGCGGATCGATTCGGCCACGGCCAGGTTGGTTACGTCGTGGCTGAACTCCTCGACGATCCCACCGGCGTCGTCCTGAACGCGGATGATGGCGGTTCCCGTGAGGGGGACGGTGCCGGTGTTGCTGAACACCAGTGACACGTCTACCTTGTCTCCGATGTCAAAGAACGTCGGCCCAGCGGTGAAGGTGACGATCTCGCCGGCGTAGATGCCCAGCCGGAACTGTTCCATCTTTCTGTCGAGCACGTTTCCGGCGCCGTCCCGCACCTCCGCCTCGACGGAGTAATAGCCCGGCTCAGCGCCTGTGCTGTCCCATTGGGAGGAGAAGGACGCTGTTCCTGTCAGACCTTTCAGCGATTGGAGCAACAGACCGTCCGCGACGTCGCCCATTGATGTCTTGACGACCGCGTCGACGATGACGTCCAGGGCGTCGCCCACATTGTCGAGCGACAGGTCAACCGTCACCTCGTCCCCCTGAGCGTAGACGTTCTCGTCGGTGTCGAGGGACGTGATCTGCACGGTCGAGGAGATGATCTGAACGTCGAATTCATAATTCTTGTAGAATTGGACGTTGGTGGTCGAACTGTTGTAGTAGAAGGGATACATCTTGATGACCAACGTGGAGGAGCCGTCGGGATTATCCTGAATCGACCAATCGTATACCTGCTCCAGTTCGGGCCACCACGCCTCGCCATCGTCGTCGGGAGCCACGAAAACGGCGGCCCCGGTATCGGTCGCCATGTTCGTCGCCGTGATAGACAGCCCCGTCGCCGTCGTCAAGCCAGAGCGGGCCGTCAACACCACGTCCTGAACCCGATACCCTTGAGCGTACTCGACCTCGGTGTAGAAAACCGGGACGAGGGGCTTGCCAAGTTCCTGGAGCATGCCGCCCCCCTCGCCGGGGATGCGCACGCGATGACCGCTCTCGACGGTGGTCGTCACCTCGTAATCGGGGACGACGACGTTCACCGCCGTGATCGGTTCCACCGCCGCAACCTCCGCTTGAGAGACGAATCTCGCAGTGGTAGGAACAAGACCATACTTGGGGTCGCCATAGAGATTGTACTCGGCGGACCAGTACCAGCCATCACGCCCGTCAAGGTGCCTCTTTAACGCCTTGAACGACTGACCTACAGATTCCGAACGATCCGCCCAGCGATCAAAGAACCAGTAGCAGGCCTCGTTGTTGGGAGAAGTATATGAATTCTCCGTCGCGCCGATATAGACCCCAGTTTCGTTTTGCAGGAACGCCTCGGCGATCCCGGTAGCGCCCAGGGCCTCGTATTGCCCGGCCTGGCAACAGCAAGCAAAGACGAACGGCCTTCTCTCTCCAAAGTCGATGGGGAAATCCCCGGTGTCGATCACGGTCGACCCGTCGCCCCACCCAAAAGCGCCGCAATGATCCCGGTACAAGATCAAGTCTCTGCCATAGGGGGGAATACTTGAGGTAAAGGCCCAGGTAATGTCCAGTCCCTCGACGTCCTCGACGTGGGTCTGTTTCATTTTCGTCACCGTGCCCCACGCGAACGAGCTGCCTACTGTTCGCAATAACATCGATATGTCATCCACGCTGGCCTCAAATTCGCTCACATTCTCGCCGCGCCCGCTGACCACCAAGGCTTGCGACTTGGTAAAAAAGTAACGTGGTAAATCCTGATAGACGTCGATGCTGGTCTGAAGCGGTACCGTCAGTTCGCTGGCATTGTTCCCGATCACCCGGCCCACGATCATCTCCGGGTTATACCAATCGCCGCCGGTGTCGCCATAGTTCAGGTCGGTATAGTGGACGTCGCCGCGCCAGCCAAAGCCGGTCGCATCCCAGGAACCGAGGATCTCTACCTCTCCCACGAGCAGCACGTAGCCGTTGGAGAGGAAATGGTCGGCGACGCCATCGCTGCCCATCATCCCGTCGCCCCACTCCTGGATCTGATCCAGCACCAGGTCGGACCTCCAGACCGACACGTACCCCAGGATGCCCGATTTGATTCGGGCCAACTCGGCCATCTTTGCCAGCAACTCGTAGACGTCGTCAGTGTTTCCCGAGTTATCAAGGAACAGATTTTGCGGATGCGTCACGAGCAAATAGTCCGCCGCCGCCCTGGCAGAACCGATGGCGTCGACGAGCAACTCGCCGCCCTCCGTCACGTCGCCAGGCCGATCAAGTCTCCAGCGACAAAAGTCCCCCTGGTCCCAGATCTTGACCTCGTTGCGCGCGCCGATGCCATATTCGAACGTGTCCGAGTCGTCGTACAGGATCGGCACGGCCAGGTATTCGATGGTCGCGCTCTCGCCCGGGCCGAGCGTGAGCGCCTCGGCGGTGCCTGTAAAGACGTCGATCTCTACGTCGCAGTGCCGGCTTTCCAGGAAATACTCGGGAGTGAGCGCATAGTTCTCCGTGCTCGCGATGAGGGGCTGGAAACCAGTCACGTTGTCCCGGATGTGTGTCACCCCGGTGGAGGCGGTGCCCTCGTTCTCCAGTGTCAGGCTGATGCGAAAGTAATTCTCCTCCCGGCTGACGCTCCGCGAGACTTCGAGGCTCGGCTCTCCCGGCTCCACGGTCAAGGTGCGGGAACTGAGCAGCGAGCCGCCGTCACTCGCATACGCCTGCACCCGAATGCGGTACGTCCCCACTCCCAGACCGCTCACGTCCCAGGAATAGGCGTGATCGAAATCGTTGTCGTCAGCGGGATACGAGGTATGCACGAGGACGCCATCTACCTCGAATTCGACCCGTTCGACGGCGTGCTCCACCTCCCCACACATCTCGAAAACACCCACACACTCCCATTCATCCTCAGAGGCGCGCACCGAGATTCCGACGGTCGTCCCCGCCGGCAACACACCGTCTATCCCATCTACGTAGCGCGTGGGATGGTAGCGGGGCCAGACCTGGAAATTGATATCCGCGAACTCGAAATCAGGCGCAAAGATAACAGACTTTGCCCCTGCTAGCTCGGTCAGGCCAAAGGCTTTGGCCACGATCGTGTGCTGCAAGCTGAAAAAATTCGCCCGCGACAGCTTCAAGACCGACGGTGCAAAAGAGAGCGCGTAGGTTCCGTCTGTGAAAACCCCGGTGGGGGCGATGTTGCGGTGAGTCTTGAGCGTGGGTTCGGCGGAATAGTCCGTCCCGATCAGCTTCCCATCCAGATAAAACTCGACCCTTCCGATGCCTGAGGTATCCGAGACAGGAACCGTGATCTGGTACAATTCCCGCTCCCCTTCAACCCTCGTGACCGTTGGGGACGCTAGACTCGGCGGCTCGCCGGTCGGCGTCGCAGCGGTCTCGAAAAAGCCTTCCTTGCTGGCGACCGTGTTGCCGGAAGCGTCGGTCGATTCGACAACGTAGCGGTAGACCGTCGCCGGTTCCAGGTCCTTGAGAGGGACCTCGTGTTCCTTCGACGGTGTCGAGTCGCTGTTTTGACTCTCGTACTTTCCCGCGTACCGGCCATATTTGACCACGCTGTCGCTATCCTCGTCGGTGGTCCACGAGATGACGACCGAGGTCTGGAGCACGTCCGACACGACGGGGCCAGACGTGATCTTGGGCGGCGCGGTATCGCACTGCCAGATCTCTTCGGCGCAGTTGTTGGCCTCATCGCTCTCAACGAAGTAATTTTGGTTATCCGCGCAGACCTTGATCGTGTCCTCGGGCGCTGAACATTGCCACTGGGAAAAGCCAAAGCAGCGGTTGAGCCTCTCGCCGGGCGCCATCGTGACCGTCACCGTATCCCCGGCGCTGGCGGTACTATCAATGTATAGCACGCTCTCGTGCCCTGCCGATGCCGCTTCCTCGCCCGCGTTCATGATCTGGTAGCAGATGTCGCCGCTTTCTTCCCACACGTCGTTGATGATCAGGTCCGGCAGTTTCGGCTCGGTGACCTGGACCTCAAGGGTGTAGGCATTCTCCGAGTCACAGGCCCCCTGCACGCCAACGACCAGGGCGTAGTGATCGCCGCCGCTGCTGGCCGTCTCTGTGATGTCCTCGGCGGCAGTACCGATGTTCCCGGAACATGCCACCTGTGTTTCGAATGGATCAAACAGGCAAAGGTTATAGTCGGCTGGCAGATCGTAGAGTTTCAGGTTGATCAGGTCGCCAGCGTCGACAGAGAACTTGAAGTAATCATAATCATCGGTAGTGTCGCAACAGATATAGCTGGTGATGATACCCGGCGAAAGAACCCAGGCATTGCTAAAACTCTCGTCAGGCTCATACGTGTCCGAGCACTGTTGTTGGGGGCGGAAAAACGTGTTCGAGTAAGAAAGAGGTTCTGATTCCTGGGCTTGAATGACCCCCACTGCCAGCGCCAAGAGCAGCCCTAGGGCCAACACACTTGTGATAATCCACTGTCTTTTCATCGTATACCTCCTGATATACTTGTCTACTTATGCACTTGTCTACCTGTTTGCGCGCGGCAAGTTGATGGCATAGCAAGCTCCTTGGCGAGGAGCGTTCACGACGGTAAAGCTGCCTCCCATGGTCTGGATCAAAGCCTCCACCCGGGCCAGACTCAACCCTCCTGTAGGAAGCTCTCCATCGGGGTGCAAGCTTTCCTCGCTGCCTTGCACCTGGATTATGACAGCCTTCGGTTGGCCCTCCAAACCGATCAGCACCACGCCGCCTGGCCTGGTACGGCGCACAGCCCGGTGCAGCAGGCTCACCAACACCTGGTGCAAACGTCCCGGATCGGCGATAGCCCACATCTCGACCTCAGGAGACTTGAGGGCTAACTGCACTTTTCCTTGCCGCCAGGCCGCCGACTGCATAGCGCTGACTACCCGATGGGACAAGGCCACAATCTCTGTCGGCTGCAAGGACAATTTTGACCCATTCACTGTGATCTAATCTCTCCATATTCAAATCCTTGATGATTCAATTTTCCTTCGACGCGCGTGTCAAGTAAAAT
>CAZDYW010000095.1:0-8364 GCA_964509655.1 uncultured Anaerolineales bacterium | reverse complement strand
GCCGAGGTGCCCGATTGGCTGCGCGAACAGTTGATAGAGGAGCCGGCGGAGAAAGCAGAAGCACCACCCACGACGCCAGCAATAGCGCCCGAAGAGAAAGCCGTAGCACCGCCGGAGCCAGAACCCGTGCCAGAAGAAGCATTCGGATGGACAGCGTTCGGTGCACCGGAGGAGGAAGCAGCGCCACCCGAAGAGGCTCCGCCGGTAGCAGAAGCGCCGCCGGAAGAAGTTGCACCGACCGAGGCGCCAGAGGAAGAGATAGCACCAGAGGAAGAGATTGCCCCGATCGAAGCAGAAGCGCCAGAAGAAGCACCGAAAGAGGAAGCACCCCCAGCGCCCGCAGTTAGCGTCTCAATAGAATCCATCGACGAGCAGCGGGCCTATCTGGAAGAGAATTCGCTCGATTATGAGGCTTGGCTGGAACTAGCCAGAATGCTCTGGCAAGCACAGAAGCAGAACGAGGCAGTAAAAGCCTACGACCGAGTGATACAAGGGGGCAAGTTGCTGGATAACGTGATCATAGATTTGGAAGAACGGCTGGAGGAATGGCCCGATGCCAGCATCCAACAATCACTGGGCGACGCCTATATGAAAGAAGGCCGCTTGCAAGATGCACTGGATACCTACCGCCAGGCGTTAGATAGTTTATAAACTAAAAGCTTTGCAATAACAAATCACACAACAGAGGAGGAACATCTTGGAACACACGCTGGTTATCATCAAACCCGACGCTGTGCAGCGTGGGCTCATCGGAGAGATCATCACCCGCTTCGAACGACGCGGGCTGCGCATTGCCGCGATGAAGTTAATGCAGATAGACGAATCACTGGCCAAGCGGCATTATGCCATCCACGAGGGGAAGCCCTTCTACGAGCCCTTGATCCGCTACATCACCTCCAGCCCGGTCGTCGTGATGGCGCTGGAGGGGAACGACGCCATTGAGATCACGCGGCGCACCATGGGCGCGACCAATCCGGCCGAGGCCGCTCCCGGCACCATACGCGCCGACTTCGGCTTGGAGATCGGGCGCAACCTGGTCCACGGCTCCGATGGGACGGACACGGCGGCCTTTGAAGTGCCGCTTTTCTTCGAGGAAGATGAGATCATCTCCTACGAGCGGGATACAGATCGTTGGATATTCGAGTAGCCGGTGAGGCGGGCACCGAGCTTCATTTCTCCAGGAGGGATGTAACATGGCAGTGCTGGCCTTTTTAGGAGCTGCGGCTCCTTCTATCGCGGTCGCATTCGTCTTCGGAGTTTTGGCCGCAGCGGGAGCGTTTGCAATAATGAGTGTAAAAGGAATGAGACGTAAAGCCAATCGAGGAGTCGTAGCCGCTATAGTCGCCGTCGTCGTGACCTTGCTCGTGCTCGGCGCCATCGCCGCCGGTCAGGCCTACACGCCGGTCGAGCACGGGAAGGTGGCTCTGGTGGTCCGTTTCGGAGGCCTGACGGGAGATGTTTTCACTCCCGGCCTCCACTGGCGCACGCCCTTCATCGACCGGCTGGTGGTCATCCCCACCGTCGTGCGCTCGTATGAGACCAGCGATCAACCGGAGGCCTCTGGGGCCGATTATCGGGACTATCCGGTCACAGCGCAGACGGTGGATGGGCAGCAGATCGACATCAAGTACACCGTCCTGTTCCGCATCCCACCGGATAAAGCGGCCAGCATCGTGCAGAACATCGGTTTCCCCAGCGAGGTAGTGGAGAATGTGGTCAAAGCCCATTCCCGTAACCTCACGCGCCTCTGGGCCCAGAAGTACACCGCCGAAAACCTATACAGCGGCGAGGGGATTTTCAGCTACGAGAACTCAGTGATGGAAGCGCTGATGAATGAATTCGAGCCCTCCGGCGTCGTCCTGGATGATTTCCTGGTGCGCAAGATCGATTTCGACGAGGAATACATCCGGGCCATCGAGAATCAGCAGATCGCGCAGGAGGCCATCGAGACCGCCAAGTATCAATCCGAGGCCGCCGAATATGAGAAGGAACGCCAGATACGCCTGGCGGAGGCCGAGGCTGAGCGCACCAAGCTTCTGGCGGGAGCGGAGGCCGAGCGTCAACGTCTCCTGGCCGACGCCGAAGCCTACAGCATCCAGAAGCGCGGCGAAGAGTTACAAAAATTCCCCGAAGTGGTCCAATGGGAGTTCGTCCGCAACCTCCAGGATGTTCAATGGGGCATCATGCCGAGCGAGGGCGTCACGCCCCTGATACCCGTGCCATCCTTCGGGGGCCAGGCCGAGGAAGAGGTGATACCGACGCCCACACCATTGCCCACACCTCCGCCCACGCCGACGCCCTCTGAATGAGCAAATGATTTCACGAGATGCCTCCCTGGATCATGTAGTTGCCCTCACCGGCGCTGGCGTCTCCGCCGAAAGCGGCGTCCCCACCTTTCGGGGAGAAGGTGGGCTGTGGCGGGACTTCCGCCCGGAACAACTGGCGACTTGGGAGGCATTCCAACGCGATCCAGAGCTGGTCTGGGAATGGTACGATTGGCGCCGCCAACTGATCGCCGCGTGTGAGCCTAACGCTGCTCATCAGACGCTGGCCGAGATGGAAGCCGCCTTCCCCCAATTTACCCTCATCACCCAGAACGTCGATGGGCTCCATCAAGCCGCCGGCAGCCAGAACGTTTTGGAATTGCATGGCAACATCTGGCGCGTGCGTTGCACCGGATGTGGAAACATAAGCGGGGATCATCGCGTCCCCCTGCCCGACTTCTCGCCCCGGTGTGAGATCTGTGAGGGGCTATTGCGCCCCGATGTGGTTTGGTTTGGGGAGGTGTTGCCCTTTGAAATTATCGGGGCGGCGTTGGAGGCCGCAACCAATTGTCAGTTAATGTTGGTGATCGGCACGTCGGCGCTCGTGCATCCGGCCGCCTCCTTGCCGATGATGGCCCTGGAGAGCGGCGCACACATCATCGAGATCAACCCCACCGAGACCCCCCTATCGAAACACGCGCAGCAGATCCTGCGAGAGCCGGCCGCCGAGGCCCTGCCGCGTTGGTGGAAGACTTATCAAGCCGAGGGAAACATCTGATGAACAATCCCTACGTTTTTCGTGGGCCGGTGCATGACCAGACGATGTTCTTCGGGCGCGTCCACGAACTTAACGAGATCGCGGCCTTCCTGCGCGGCAACCAATCCGTCTCAATCGTGGGGCCGCGCAAGATCGGCAAGACCTCGCTGCTCTTCCACCTCATGCGCCCCGAAGTTGGCCCCTCCCTGGGACTGGGGGAAGACATCCTCCTGGCCTACCTGGATTGCGAGGTGCTGGGGCAAGGTCAGCACGAGGAGATCCTCAGCCAATTCGCCGGTGAGCTCGCGGTCACCCTCGACATGCGCGATCTGCCCCCGGAGCCGGCCCTCGAAAGGGTGCTGGATAGACCCTCCCGCCTCTCCTTCGAGGGCGCCATCCGCAAGCTCAACCGGCGCGGCTTGCAAGTAGTGCTCATCCTGGACGAATTCGAGCGCCTGAGCACCAACGCCGATCTGGACGTCAATTTCTTTAACGCGCTACGCTCCGCCGCCGGGCGCTATCGCCTCGCTTTTCTCACCGCCTCAGCCCGCCCGCTCATCCAATTGACCTACACCGGCCGCTCGCAGGAAATCCTCTCCAGCCCTTTCTTCAATATCTTCGCCCCGCTCTTCCTGGGGTTCATGCCAGAGGAGGAGGCGCGTAGCTTGATTCACGAACCGGCCCAGGCCGCCGGTGAGCCCCTTCCACCCGGGGCCGAGGATTTCGTGTACGAGCTGGTAGGTGGACATCCCTTGGGCTTGCAAGTGGCTTGCTTCCACTCGCTCGAAGTGCTGGAGGATGGCATACCTTGGCCCGCAGCGTCCGAGGAGATCGAGCGGCGGACGATGATCGAGCTGACGCCCCATTTCCAGTACTATTGGCACAACATCACGCCCGACGAACAGGACACGCTGCGCCGCTTGACCAGCGCCGCCACCCGCGCTCCACACGACACCACCCTGCGCGGCATTCTGCGCGACCTGGGGCAGAAATGCCTGCTGATCGAGAAAGACGGCCTCTACCACTATCCCTCACGTGCCTGGGAGAGCTTCGTCACCGATCAGGCTCCTGCCTCAACCACCATATCGCGAGACGGGGGAGTGCTCACCGGGACGCGATTGGGTACATATGAAGTGCTCGAACTATTGGGCCGGGGCGGGATGGCTGAGGTGTACAAGGGCCATCACCCGCGCCTCGACCGCACCGTGGCCATCAAGGTGCTGCCCGCCGACCTGGCCACCGAGGTGGACTTCCGTCAGCGCTTCGAGCGGGAGGCCCAGTCCATCGCCGCGCTCCGCCACCCCAACATCGTCCAGGTCTTCGACTTCGGCGATGTGGAAGGCACCTATTACATGGTCATGGAGTACATCGCGGGCGTCGACCTGGCCCGCACCCTGCGCGAAGAAGGAGCGCTGGGGCTGGAGCGAACGCGCCGCATTCTGCGCGATATGGCCGCCGCGCTGGATTACGCCCACGGGCAAGGGCTGGTCCATCGCGACGTGAAGCCTTCCAACGTGATGTTGCGCGAGGAGACAGGGGCAGCAAGCGAGGCAACCTCCGCCATCCTCACCGATTTCGGCATCGCCAAGATTCTCACCAGCGACACGGGGGCCACCAAGACCGGCATGATGATGGGCACGCTGGATTACATCGCGCCGGAGCAGATCCGGGGGGCCGGCGAGGTGGATGGCCGCGCCGATGTCTACGCCCTGGGCGTGATGCTCTACCAGATGCTCACCGGGGAATTGCCCTTCACGGGGGACAATCCCGGCACCGTCATGCTGGCCCACTTGCAGCAATCACCCCCCGACCCACGCGACCTGGCGCCGGATTTGCCGGAAGAGATTGCGGAGGCTATGCTTCGCGCCCTGGCCAAGGATAGAAATGAGCGCTACGCCACGGCGGGCGAGTTGATAAAAGCCCTGGGCTGGTAGATTGGAGAACAAAGTTTGAAGATTGAACGCTGGTCTCGCCCGACATTGATCGCCCTGCTCGCGCTGGCACTGCTGGGAGCGCTGGGCAGCGCGCGTGTGCGGGCCGTCGAATTCGACGATGACGGGCTCATCGCCGCCGACGAGGTGATCGACGACGATGTCTTCATCTCCGCCGAGACGGTGCGTGTGGATGGCACGGTCAATGGTAACCTCTTCGCCTCTGGGAGCACCGTTCTGATCAACGGGGTGGTGAACGGCAATCTGCTCGTGAACGGCGGCGATGTGAAAATCGACGGCGACGTGAACGGTAGCGCGGCCCTATTTGGGAAGGCATTGTCGGTGAGCGGCCCAATTGCAGGCAGCATATATTCCCTGGGCGGCTCCATTCTCCTCCATTCATCGGGCAGCGTGGGCCGCAACCTGGTCTTCACCGGCTTCGGGCTGGAGACCAGGCCCGGCTCGACGGTTGGACGGGATTTGTTGACCGCAGGCTCACAAGCCGTGATCGCCGGGCGCGTCGACCGCAACGTGAGCGTTGAGGTGCGCGGGCTGGAGCTGAAGGGCTCCATCGGCGGGGACCTGCGAGCGGAGGTCAGCGAGCCCGAATCGGTGCAGCCTGTCACACTTCCCTGGTCGGGCGCACCGGCGGTGATCGGGTCGGGGCTACGAGTGGAAGATGACGCCCAGATCGAAGGGACGCTCACCTACGTCAGCCCTGTCGAGCAAGACGAGGCCATAAAAATAACCCCCGGCGCTGGGATAGAGTATCAGCGGTCCGAAGGGCCGGAGAAGCATACCTTCGAGCAAAAAGCACGCAAATGGCTCAGGTCGCGCGTGCGAGATTTCGTCACCTTGCTCGTGATAGGTGCCCTGGTCGCCTGGCAGCTCCCCACGCTGCTGAAGAATTCGGCGAACCACGCGCGATCCAAACCCTTCCCGGCCGCCATACGCGGGCTGGGCCTGATCATCCTGGGCTCCATCGGCGCGTTGATCCTCGCCCTGCTGATTCTTCTCCTCGGAATCATGCTGGGCGTCATCACCTTCGGGAAACTGGCACTGGCCGTCTTCATCCTGGGATTCTCCGGATTGACCCTGGCGTTGGCCCTGTTCTGGCTGACCGGCGCCTATGGGAGCAAGATGGTGATCGCCTACATGGTCGGCAACCTGGCGCTGGAACGCATCGGCTCCGACACACCGGCCAAGGTGATCGGGCCCCTTCTCCTGGGATTGGCGCTCTATATGGCCCTGCGCTCGATCCCCATACTGGGCTGGTTCATCGGCGCGGCGACCACGCTCGTCGGCATGGGAGCGCTGTGGATGCTCTTCCGAGAAAGGCCCGCCTCGGCGCCCCAATAGCCAGATGATCAAGCACACTCCCGTTCTTTTCCTCGTCGCTTGTCTCCTGCTGGCATCCTGCGCGGTCGACGCCAGCGATGCGCCCGCTTCAGTCACACCCACGCCGGGCTCGATGGGCGCCGCAGTGATGGAGGCACTCACCGCTCCCGCCGAGACATCTACGCCTCGCAAATTGGATCAGCAAGCGCCCGCAGAGACGACGACACCGCCCACCCCATCCCCGGCGCCGCTACCCCCGACGCAGGCATTCATCGACCACACTGTTCAGCCCGGCGATACACTGCTGGGATTAGCCAAACAGTACGGCGTCCCGATGGCCGCGATTCAACTCCAAAACAGGCTGGGCGCTTCCACCATCGTGAAGGTCGATGAGACGCTCTCCATCCCGCCACAGGTCGGGTGGGAGGGAGCCTCCTCGTTCTGGGTCATTCACGTGGTGCATGAGGGGGAAACCCTGATCGAAATCGCCCGCGCCTACGATGTGGAGCCAGAGTCGATACAGGCGGTCAATGGCCTGGTCGATGCCGACCTGATCGGCGTCGATCAGGAACTGGTGCTGCCGCTGGAAGGCCCGGCTATGACTCGCACGCCCTTTCCCACCCGCACCCCCAAGCCGGCGCCCACTTCCACGCCCGCGCCCACAAGCGCATACACCCAAACCCCTGAGCTTGAGTTCACGCCCACGCCGACGGCTGTGCCTGCGCCCGCGCCCGCCGCTGATCCTCCGCCCGCCGACATCGCCGCCTGGCCGCGCGAGACGGTCCGGCTGATCAACGAGGTGCGCGCCGCCCACGGCCTGCCGCCGCTGATCTACAACGAGACTCTGGCACAAGCGGCCCAGGCTCATGCCAACGACTGCTCGCAACGCGGCTGGGGCAGTCACACCGGCTCCGATGGCTCCGACATCAAAACCCGCATCATACGCGCCGGTTATGATCCGGCCAGTTGGGCTGAGTGCTGGGCGCTGCGCAAGACGCCCCAGGGCGCGGTGGACATCTGGATGGATGAGGTGCCGCCGAACGATCCCCATCGACGCACGCTGCTCACCACGTGGCTCTCGGAGATCGGTATGGGTGTGGCCGAAGCGGATTGGGGCTACTATTTCATCGCCGACTTCGGCAAGCCATAAGGCCTGCCAATCTGACTTGACACGCCACACATCTTTAGTACAATGACTTTGCCACAGACCCTTCCCAGGCTGTGAGCTGTGTTCAAACAACAATCATCACCATCCGCATCACTTTCAACGCCGCTGGGATCGCTGGAGCGAGAATAGCTCGGCGACCGAGACGGCAGGCAGGAGAGTGGGCCTCGATTGGTTCTTCTCCCTCTGCCTTTCGCCTCCTCGCTGTCGATTGCCCTCCAAATCCCCAGCTTTTCAACCCAATAACAAACCAAGAACAAACGCAAGGAGGACAAAATGGGACAGACGAACTCATCTTCGACCCGGTTTCTGCAACTCAACGCCTTCGACATAGCGGTGGCCGGAGTGTTCGGGGCGCTGGCCATCGTGCTGGCCTTCACACCCTTGGGCCTGATCCCGGTACCCAATCCCACCGAGGCCGCCACCAGCTTGCACCTGCCCGCCATTGTCGCAGGCATTCTCTCCGGTCCCGTCGTCGGTGGATTGGTGGGCCTGGTGCTGGCTATCTCATCCTGGTATCTATTCGGTGCCTCTTTCATCACCTTCGCCGGGGGAAACCTGCTCGTTGCCCTGCTGGCCGCCTTCCTGCCCCGCTTGCTCATCGGTGTCTTGGCCTATTACGCTTACCGCCCCTTACGCCGTTGGCCCGCGCTGGCCTCGGCCGCCGCCGGGCTGGTCGGCACGCTGACCAACACCTTCGGCGTGCTGGGGATCCTGGTCTGGCTGGGCACACTGCCGGTGGCCCTGTTGGCGCCGACCTTCTCGATGAACGTTCCCATTGAGGTCGCGCTGGCATTGGTGGTCACCATCCCCATCGTCGCGGCGCTGCGAGCGGTGGGCAAAGGTCGCATCGCCGCCGCGCGAGATTAGCACCGGCCTGAAGATCTGGTGCTGGGATTTAGAGGGATA
>CAZDYW010000094.1:0-8376 GCA_964509655.1 uncultured Anaerolineales bacterium | reverse complement strand
TGCAACTTTCTTCAAAAACAGGAGGGAAAATTATGTGTGGCATCGTTGGATACGTGGGGCCGCAAGACGCGACCCCAATCGTGCTTGATGGACTGAAACGCCTGGAGTACCGAGGCTATGATTCGGCTGGCCTGGCCGTCGTGCAGACGAATGGCGACATCGCTGTGCGGCGTGAAGTCGGAAAACTGGCCGGTCTGTTGGAAATGGTGGACACCGAGCCGGTGAGCGGTCAACTCGGCATCGGTCACACCCGCTGGGCCACCCACGGCGAGCCCTGCCGCCGCAATGCCCATCCCCACGTCAGCACCGCTGGCGACGTCGCCGTCGTTCACAACGGCATCATCGAGAACTTCTTGGCGCTGCGCGATGAGCTGGAGGCCGAGGGCCGACGCTTCTCCTCGGATACGGATACCGAAGTCGTGGTGCATTTGGTCGAAGGTTACATGGCGACCGGCTCGGATCTGGAGACGGCGGTGCGCCAGGCGCTCACCCACATCAAGGGCGCCAATGCCTTCGTCTTCCTCAGCAGCCGCGAGCCAGATCGCATCGTGGCGGCGCGGCTGGGCAACGCTGGTGGCCTCACCATCGGCGTGGGCGACGGCGAGATGTTCCTCGCTTCCGACATCCCCGCTATTCTTGAGCACACCCGCGACATGATCTTCCTGGAGGATCGACAGATGGTTGTGATGACGCGCGACACCGCGCAGGTGACCACGCTGGCTGGCGATTCGGTCGAGGCGGAAGTACACGTCATCCCCTGGGACCCGGTCTCGGCGGCCAAGGGGCAATACCGGCACTTCATGCAGAAGGAGATCTACGAGCAGGCCCGTTCCATCACAGATACCATCCGTGGGCGGGCCGACTTCGAGGGCGGGCGGGTGCGGCTGGAGCACCTGACGCTGACGCCGGAGGAGGCGGGGGCGCTGGAAAAGGTCATCATCGTCGCCTGCGGCACCTCGGCCTACGCCGGGCTGGTGGGCAAGTTCATCATCGAGGCGCTGGCCCGCGTGCCGGTCGAGGTGGACTACGGCTCCGAATTCCGCTATCGCGATCCCATCATCAACGGGAATACTGCTGTGTTGGCCATCACCCAGAGCGGCGAGACGGTCGATACGCTGGCCGCGATGGAGGAGGCGCAGGAGAAGGGCGCGCGGCTGTGGTCGATTGTGAATGTCATCGGCAGTCAGGCCCATCGCATCTCCGACGGGCATATCCTAATGCACGCCGGCCCGGAGATCGGCGTGGCTTCGACCAAGGCATTCACTGCCAGCCTGGTCGATCTTTATCTGCTGGGGCTTTACCTGGGCGAGATGCGTGGCACTTTGAACGGCGAGCGGCTGTGGAAGGCGGTGGATGGCCTGAGCACTCTGCCGGACCTGGTGGGGCGGGCGCTGGAGCACGGCGATAAGTATGAGCGTCTGGCCAATATCTTCCATGACCGCGAGCATTTCCTCTACCTGGGACGGGGGATCAATTACCCCATCGCGCTGGAGGGTGCGCTCAAGTTGAAGGAGATCTCCTACATCCACGCCGAGGGCTACCCGGCCGGCGAGATGAAGCACGGCCCCATCGCGCTGATCGATGATTCAATGCCCGTTGTCGCCGTCGCTACGCAGGATCATGTTTATGACAAGATGATCAGCCAGGTCGAGCAGGTCAAGGCGCGGGACGGCATCGTCATCGTGCTGGCGACGGAGGGAGATGAGGAGATCGCGGCCAAGGCCGATCACGTGCTCTACGCGCCGCAGGCCTCTCCGCTGCTCGCGC
Source organism: uncultured Anaerolineales bacterium (assembly GCA_964509655.1). GTDB lineage: Bacteria > Chloroflexota > Anaerolineae > B4-G1 > B4-G1 > CAZANJ01. The sequence goes on along the minus strand of CAZDYW010000094.1, from coordinate 6,609 downwards.
CGATAGTCAATGTAGTCCCCTTGCAGCTTTTGGCCTATCATCTGGCCGTGCGGCGCGGCTGCGACGTGGATCAACCCCGCAACCTGGCGAAAAGCGTGACGGTGGAGTAAGTGCCTGTACAGGTGAATTGCTTTCTGAGATTAAGCAGAGTATAATGAAGGTGTTTGATGAGTTCTATGGAATTGGAGGTGGAATATGCAAGCTGACAAGCTCTTGAAGCGGATTGAGATAAATCCCCGTGTGATGCTGGGAAAGCCGGTGATTCGAGGGACGCGCATTACCGTTGAGCAGATTCTGCGCAAGCTCGCGCAAGGCATCACGCCTGACGAGATCACAGCGGACTTCCCCCATCTTACCCGCACGGACGTTCGAGCTGCTTTGGCATATGCCGTTTTTTCCCTGAGCACCGAGGAGATTATCCCGCTGACGTTGGAGGATACAACAGTTCCGGCATGAAATTTCTCGCCGACGAAAGCGTTGAAGCACCAGTTGTCGAAGCGATTCGTGGTCTAGGACATGATGTGGTCTATGTCAGTGAAATGTTCCCCGGGGTGGATGACGACACGGTCTTGAAACGCGCCACCGAAGAGCACCGGATACTTATCACAGGCGACAAAGACTTTGGTGAGTTAGTATATTTGCGTCGTCAGGTCGCCATTGGTGTGCTCTTACTGCGATTCGCTGTGGAGAAATCGTCGGTCAAGGCCGCGCTTGTAAAAGCGTTTTTGGAGCAGTCTCTTGCTCGTCTGGCTGATCATTTCGTGGTGTTGAGCGCATCTGGGGCGCGTGTACGCCCTTTGCGATGAAGCTGGCTCGAAGATGCGCGTCGTGATGGTCGGCCCCTTCGGGCTGGAACCACGAGGCACGATGAGCGTGCGTGCGCTGCCGATGGCTAAGGCGTTGGCAGCGCACGGTCACGTTGTGACGATGCTTCTTCCCCCTTGGCAGAACCCGGAGGATGCCGGGCGCTCCTGGGAGGAGGATGGCGTCGTTATCGAGAATATACTCCTCCCCCCTGGCATCCCCGGCCTGTTCCATCTGCTGACCGCGCTGCGATTGACGCGCCGAACGCTGGCGCTTTCCCCCGATGTGGTACATCTCTTCAAGCCCAAGGCCTACAGCGGCCTGACCCACTGGCTGTTGCGTCGATTCCCGCGTGCCCGTCGCCCGCGCCTGGTGGTGGACACCGATGATTGGGAGGGCGCCGGCGGTTGGAACGAGCTCGGCGATTATACCCCGGCGCAGCGGCGCTTCTTTGCCTGGCAAGAGCACTGGGGCCTGACCCATGCCGATGGCCTCACCGTCGCCAGCCGCACTCTGGAGAGCCTGGTTTGGGGGCTGGGCGTGTCGCCGAAGCGAGTCTTCTACGTGCCCAACGGTGTGACAAGTAGCAAGAAGCAAGTAGCAAGAGGCAAGGGGCAGGAAGCAAAGGGCGAGAGGCAAGAGGGAAGAGGTATCGTGCATCCTGCATCCTGCATCTTACTATATACGCGCTTCTTCGAGTTTTCCCTCTCCCGTGTCATCGAAGTACTGCTGCGCGTGAAGGAGCGGATCCCGGAAGCGCGGCTGATCGTGGTAGGCAAGGGGCTCTTCGGTGAGGAGGAAAAATTCCTTCACTTGGCCCGAAAAGCCGACCTCACCGTTACCGATCGCGCCTCACGCAATACGTTTTACGTTTTACGCAATACGTTTTACGCATCACGTTTTACGTCTGACATCACCTATGCCGGCTGGCTCCCGCTCGACACCCTCCCGGCGGCATTCGCCCAGGCCGATGTCGCCATCTATCCCTTTGATGACACCTTGGTCAATCGGACCAAATGTGCGGTCAAGCTGCTTGACCTGTTGGCGGCTGGCGTGCCGGTGGTGGCCGAGGCGGTGGGGCAGAACCGGGAGTACATTCGCAGCGGCGAGAACGGCTGGCTGGTGGAGCCGGGCGATGTGGATGGCTTCGCCGACGCCGTCGTGCGTCTGCTGGAGGACGCATCGCTGCGGGATCGGCTGGGCGAATCTGCGGCGCGGGATGCACGGGAGCGCTTCGCCTGGGAGCGTCTGGTGGAGAATGTCGAGCGGGCCTACGGGGTGGGGCGATGAGACGATTTCTTGAGCGCTGGCTCCCGCCATTGGTCTGGATGGGACTGATATTCTTCGTCTCAGGGCAGCCGACCGTGCCCAAGATCTCTGAGAATTGGATCGATCTGCTGATCAAGAAAACGGGGCACGCTGTGGCTTATGGCATCTTGGCCTGGCTCTATTTCCGGGCTTTGCGTGTCACATCTTGGCGCATCGGAATCGTTCGGGCGCTGAGCGTGGGCTTGGCCATGGCCTATGCTCTGAGTGATGAATACCATCAGACATTCGTGCCGGGGCGCAATGGCGCTTTGATGGATGTCGCAATTGATAGCTTGGGCGCGGTTGTAACTATGCTTTTGCTCCGTTGGCGGGAGGGGAAGCTCTCTTGACAATGGCGAATCTCGCCGAACAGATACTCTGCAATGAAATAGGAGGAATACGTGTCTTACAATTTCGATCAAGTGATTGAACGTCGCCACACCGAGAGCATCAAGTGGCGACGATACGAGGAGGATGTTTTGCCTTTGTGGGTAGCCGATATGGATTTTACCGCGCCGGAGCCCGTCATCCGCGCCTTGGAGGAGCGCGTGGCTCACGGTATCTTTGGCTACAGTGGGCCACCGGACGGCCTGCGCGAGGTTATACAGGAGCGGCTGGTGGAGTTGTACAATTGGCGCGTCGCTGCGGATGAGATTTTCTTCATCCCCGGCGTGGTGACCGGTTTCAACAAAACCTGTCACGCGATTGGCGCACCGGGCGATGAGATACTGGTGGAGCCGCCGGTCTATCCTCCGATGCTCACCGCGCCGGAGGCCGCCGGGCGTGTCTGCAAGACGGTGCAGTTGGTCGAGGGGCGCGAGCGCTACGAGCGTGACCTTGAGGCTTTCGAGCGAGCGATCTCGGAGCGCACCTCGCTGTTTTTGCTCTGCAATCCGCACAACCCGGTGGGGCGTGTCTTTGATAAGAATGAATTGGAGAACCTGGCTGAAGTTTGCCTGCGTCACGACATCGTGATCTGCTCCGATGAGATCCACTGTGACCTTGTATTCCGAGGTCATCCACACATCCCCATCGCTTCGCTCGCGCCGGAGATCGCGGCGCAGACGATCACTTTCTTTGCGCCCAGCAAGACTTATAACATCGCGGGCCTTTCCTGCTCTGTGGGCGTGATCCAGAATCCGGAGCTGCGCGAGCATTTCGATGAAGCCGTCGCGGGCGTGGTGCCTCACATCAACGTGCTTGGCTACACCGCTGCGCTGGCTGCATACCGTGATGGGCAAGCGTGGTTGGATGCGCTGATGGACTACCTGGAAGCGAATCGCGATTATGTGTTGGATTACATCGCCGCTTTCATGCCCGCCATCGAGTGCAATTTACCGGAGGGCACCTATCTGGCTTGGCTCGACTGCCGTGATGCTGGCATTCCTGGCAATCCCCACGAGTTTTTCCTGGAGCGAGCACGGGTGGCTTTGAATGATGGGGCTGACTTTGGGTCTGGAGGAGAGGGCTTTGTGCGCCTCAACTTCGGCTGCCCGCGTGCCACGTTGACCGCGGCCTTGGAGCGGATGAGGGCTGCACTGGATGATCTGGGTGCGTGTTAAACTGCCATGCGGCGTGGGAGCCGCCTTTGCTAAGTTAGGGTGGGCGTGCGGCGCTGGATGAATATATCACCGAACAAACTCTCCTGCCGCACCTGGGCTCGGTTTTGCTTGATCAACTCTAGCACAGCCAGTAGTGTCACAATGACCTCGGTGCGTGTGGCGGCGCTTGTAAAGAGATCGTGGAAGCGGATTCTGGGCCGGCGATCCAGCTCGCGCTCGATGTGCGTGATCCGCTCGGCGATGGTCACTGTGATCGGCGTGACCACCTCTCCGACGGGTGGTCCAGTTTTGACCTTCAGGGCCTCTCGCGCCAGATCCAGTAGCTTGTGCAAGGTAATTTCTTCAAGGTCGGGTTGTGGGTCGCGGCGGGGGAGGGGAGCCAGACGCACGTAACTATGTAAGCCCGCTTCTTCTCGTTCGTGCAAGCGGGCGGCTATCTCTTTGAAGCGTTTGTATATCTGTAACTGATGCACCAGATCATCTCCGGTGTCTTGGAGATCGGCTTCAGGCTGGGGTTGCGAGGGGCGAGGTAGCAATGTCGCGGATTTGATCAACAACAATTTAGCTGCCACAATGAGGAAATCAGCCAGGTCTTTCACTTGGCGTTTTTCCATTTCTGCTAACTGATCTAAGTACTGATCGGTGACACTGGCGAGGGCGATAGTGGTGATATCAAACTCCTCGCGTTCGATGAGTTGAAGTAGCAGATCAAGCGGGCCTTCGAAAACGGGCAACTGGATATGGTAGAGTGAATTCATCACAGCGTCAGATTATAGCATAAACGCCCCGTATTCCAAGGACTTTTCCCTGCCCATGATTTATGGTATAATCCTAATTCAGCGGCCCCGGTTCTGAGAGTTTTGTCTGCCGGGGCGGTTATTTGTGTATAGGAGACATTTGTGTTTAATCCCATAGATGCCTTTTTTGGGCTTTTTTCTCTTGACATTGGTATTGACTTAGGTACGGCTAATACCCTGGTTTACGTGAAGGGGAAGGGCATTGTTATCAACGAGCCATCTTGGGTCGCTGTTGAGCGGGATAGTCAGAAAGTATTGGCTATCGGTGCTGAGGCTAAGGAGATGGTAGGGCGTACGCCGGTAAATATCGTTGCCATTCGCCCGATGCGTGACGGCGTTATCTCGGAGTTCGAGGTGACTGAGGCCATGCTCGATTATTTTATCAGAAAGTCGCATAGCCAGTTGATGTTTCCCTTTCCTCGCCCGCGCGTCGTCATCGGGATCCCTAGTGGCGTGACCGAGGTTGAGAAACGGGCTGTCTATGATGCCGCCACATCCGCTGGAGCGCGTGAGGCTTATCTGATCGAAGAGCCGATGGCGGCTGCTATTGGGGCTGGTTTACCTGTGACTGAGGCTCGTGGCATCATGGTGGTGGACATCGGCGGCGGTACGACTGAGGTAGGCGTCTTCTGCCTGGGCGGCATTGTTGTCGGTCGTTCATTGCGCATCGCGGGCGACGAGATGGATGAGGACATTATTCAGTATGTTCGTCAGAAGTATAATCTTTACATCGGCGAGCGTATGGCGGAGCAGACCAAGATGGCCATTGGTTCAGCCTATCCTATGCCTGAGGAGATGACGATGACCTTGCGCGGGCGCAATCTCGTTACTGGCTTGCCAGAAGAGGTCGAGATCAGCAGCATCGAGATTCGAGAGGCGCTCAGTAACTCCGTGGACATCATTATAGACGTCATTCGGGATACGCTGGACGAGACCCCGCCGGAACTCGTCGCAGACTTGATGGAGACCGGTATCTGTATGGCCGGAGGCGGCTCCCAGTTGAAGGGCCTGGCGGAGCGATTGAGCGAAGAGGTCAATATGCAAGCCTGGGTCGCTCAGGACTCCATGACGTGCGTCGCCCGTGGCGCGGGAAAGGTGTTGGAGGAATTGGACATGCTCCGCGAGGTACTCGTTGGCGCCGACGAACGTCGCCCGCGATTCTAAATGCAAGGCTAAGATCAAACTCCCACTCACCCTTAACCTCAACCTTAGCCCTTAATCTTAAACCTAACCTTAACCCTTAGAGATATGCAATCTCCGCGCCGTATTGGGCAACGCGGCAATTCTTCTTGGCTCCCCTTGACACTTCTAGTCCTCAGTTTGTTGCTCCTGGTTCTACACGAGGCTGGTTACCTGGCTCCTCTGGAGCGTGCGACGCATTACGTCATTGATCCCTTGCAACGTTTGTTCTCTGGTGCGACTGAGGCCTCCGGTGGCTTGTTCCAGACAGTGCGCGAAGTGCGCCAACTGCGTGCCGAGGTGAATGAACTTCAGGACAGGGTGGATGCCTTGACGGTCGAGAACGTCCGCCTGCGTGAGTATGAGGCCGAGGTCCAGCAACTCAAAGCCCTGTTGAACTTTGTAGAGCAGAATCCCATCTCGGCCTATCGCGGCGCTGAGGTGATCGGGCGAGAAGCTTGTGACACATTCCCTTGTGGGGAGGCTGTGGGCTCTGACCCCAATCCTTACTTGAGCTACGTTACCATTAACGTGGGGGCGCGACAGGGGGTTGAGGAGGGCATGCCCGTCATCAGTGGGGGGGCGGGTTTCGTGGGGCGGATTTCGCAAGTGAACGCCCGTACCTCCAAGGTGCAACTCATTACCGACCCAGACAGTGCAGTTGCCGCACTTCTCCAGACTTCCCGCGTCACCGGCTTGGTGCAAGGACAGCCCGATGGCACCTTGCGGATGGAATACATTCCCCAGGAGGAAGAGGTCAAAATCGACGACTACGTGTTGACTTCTGGACTAGGAGGCTTCATCCCCAAGGGTTTGGTTATCGGACAGGTGACATCAGTGGAGAAGATGGATTATGCCTTGTTCCAGGCTGCTGTCGTGCGGCCTGCGATTGATTTCTCGCGGCTGGAGTTGGCGCTGGTACTCACAAACTTTGAGCAGATCCCTGTTGAATGAAGAAT
>CAZDYW010000093.1:0-8598 GCA_964509655.1 uncultured Anaerolineales bacterium | reverse complement strand
TCGTTGATGCCGGTGGCTTGTTGTGTGGTAGCGGCCAGAATCTCTGCCGCCGTAGTGCTGAGATTGCGTACCGCCTGCTGTGTGGCTTTGAGCAGACGGGCGTTTTCGATGATCACTGCCAACTGGTCGGACATCATCTGGAAGACGGTGATATCGTCATCGTCGTAGGCCGATGGCTCTCGACTTTGCACGTCGATGGCCCCAATGGTGCGTCCTCCCACTTTGAGCGGCAAAGCCATCTCGGAGCGTGTCTCCGGCAACCAGGGATTGTCGAAGTATACCGCATCGGAGCCCACGTCCAGGGCGATACGGGCCTGACCGGTGCCAGTGGCGAAGCCCACGATGCCCTGCTCTCCCACCTTCAGCTTGTGGCCGTTCTCCAACATCTTCTGTCCCCCGGAGCTGTTGGCGGCTCGCAAGACAGCATATTCACCTTCCTCATCCAGCAAGAAGATGCCCACGTGATAGAATTCAAACCGCTCGTTGAGCAATTCTACAACTTGTGAGAGAAGCTTATCGGGGTCTGGTGTGGAAATAGCCACGCCCGTCACCTCAGCCGCTGCTTCGAGTTGCTGGATCACGTGCTCCATGTGGCGCGTTTGACCTTGCAGATCGCGGTTGCTTTCGGCCAGCGATTGTTCGTGGCGTCGGGCGCGGTCGAGCGCTTCCTGAAGCCCTCGTAGAGCGACCAGCATCATCACCGCTACCAGAGCGAAGTGGGCCGTCTGAGCCATCCAGTAGGAGAAGGCGCTGACTTCTGTGGGCGGTAGCATTCCCTGGCTCTCGGCGTATAGCATGCCCAATCCCGCGAAGATGCTCGCTCCGGCAGCGAGAATCCCCCAGAGGGCGCCCAGAATCCGCCCGGTCATTATAATTATCAGGATATAGCTGCTGAATGTGGAAGCGCGTACTCCTCCGTTTTTCAAGTTGAGGTAGGTGATAAAGGCCCACAATCCGGTGACAAGCACTGTGCCCGCGATGCGGAGTCGCCCTTTTCGCATCAAAACCTGCACTACCAGCGTGAGCGCGATGGGGACCAGTCCGGAGAGGAGATTTATCCAGGTAAAATTTTGGACGAGCAACAGGGCGGCGCCCAGGATCGAGACGGCCAGAATAGCCAGCGAGACCGTGTTGAGCATGTGGACTCTGTGGCTCTTACCTTCTTCGCCGGGGAATGAAGGCGCCGTTATCAGTTGCCTTATCTTATTTTCTTTCTGACCTGCTGATTCTTCTATCATTATCCACCCCGTTACCTCAGATGACTTCCTCGTCAATTATCAAACGCTCGTCGGCCAATAATTTCGGCAAGTCCAGCAGCACTACCAACTTTTCCAAGTTAGACGTGGTTTCTTTTCCCTTGCGTTCGGCTATTCCGCGCACATATTCCGGGCCTATGCCTCGGATGGCATCGATGTTTTCCTGTATTTGGGCTGTGGGCATCTTCTCGACGCTCAGCACAGTGTCGGCTATTAGCGCGACTTCCATCTCGGCCGCCTCGACAATGACAAGATAGGGCACGTCACTATCCGCCTCCGGCGCCCCCCGCTCCGCATCGACCAGATCGAAGAAGCGCCGCAGATCGAGCACGGAGAGGACACGCCCGCGTAGATTGGTCACTCCGCTGACCCAGTCCGGCACGCGCGGCACCGGTGTGATCTGTTCGGCGAGCTTGATCTCCAGGACGTATTGCGCGTCGATGGCGTATAATTCGCGTCCCAGCTTGATCAACACTAAATCGATTTGTTCGCCTTGATCCTGGCGGGTGGGAGTTTGCGCCAATCTCGCGGCGCGCTCTTCCCAGATTCTTTTTATCCTTGGATCATCCTCCGGCGACGTGGCTGAATCTTTAGCCGAGACCGATTTGGCATCGGATATCTGCTTGCGTGCCTCTTCCCAATCGAATCTTTTTTTCTCTTGGGTTTTCGCGGTATTGATATTCACGTTATCATTACTCCGAAGTAGTCGGGGAGCGTCGTCCTCTTGCAGGTTGAAGGTTTTTACACTCTACTCCAGCGTTGTTGTTGGCGGACGATTGTTTCCCGTAAACTGCCGACAGTGATTCCGCCTGCGCCAGAGACTAACTCGCCTTCAGCGCGACCATTCAATAGTCGACGGGCGTTTTCCAGTGACTTGATCGCCTGGGGCAGCTGATGATTGCTGCGGTAAAGATCGGCCAGGCCAAAATGGCCTAGCACGTGATGACGGTCAATGTAGATCACCTTTTTCATCGCTCCGATGGCCTCTTCGATGCGTTCTTGATGCTGAAGTACCAGCGCCAGTGTGTAGTAGGCATCCAGCGCTAGACTGTCCTGGCTCACCGCTTGGCGACACCATCGCTCTGCCTCTTTCCACCGTCCCAGGTTGGCGTAGGCTTGGCCCAGCAGGGCATAGACTGGTGGGCTAGGAGATTCCGATTTTACTTCCTTCAGTAGAATATTAAGTGCTTGCGCAGACTGCCCATAATCGAGGAGTTCCCGCGCCCGTTCTACGGCTTCTTCCCTCGCGACCGTTCCCTTCTCCTTTTGGGGCAACGCCGATCTCTTTGGCACCGGCTGGGCTGGGCGGGAGGGGGGCGAGAAAATTGAGGGCGCAGACTGCTTCCACTCGGGTAATTGCACCGGTTGTAAATAATCTCCCGCTGGGGGCGCCTGTTCCTCGGCTCGCTGATACAGAATAGCGTGAGGGTAATTGTGTACCTGGAAGTGACTGCGCGGGACGAGTGAATGCTCGGCGTGGCCCACGATCAGCCAGCCCTCCTGGGTCAGCGCCTTGTACAGCCGTCTGGTGACCTTTCTGATAGTCGCTTCGTCCAGATACATCAGCACATTGCGACAGAGAATCAGGTCTAAATAAGTGGTGTTCGTATCATAGGCGGGATAATGGCCTTGGGCCAGATTGAGCCGGGCAAAAGTGACCATGTGGCGTACTTCTGGCTTCAATTCGTAGCGTTTTTCACTTTTGCGGAAATAATACTGTTGCCAGAGCTTGGCTTGCTCTTCGCGGAAGGCCCAGTTGCCATAGGTCGCTTGGCGGGCGCGGCCCAAGGCTTCGGTGTTGACATCGGTGCCTAAAATAGTGATGGCCCAATCATCCACGTCGGGCAACAGCTCGCGCAGCAGAATGGCGATAGAATAGGGTTCCTCACCGCTGGCGCAACCGGCGCTCCAGATGCGCAGCGTGCGCAGGGGGCGCCGGCGCTCGATGATTTGGGGCAGCACATAATTGTATAGCGCATCAAATTGATCTGCATCTCGGAAGAAGTGAGTCTCGCCCACGGTGAGCGCGTTGATCAGTCGTTCCATATGCACCGCGCCCTCATCGGGATCCTGCAAGAGATGATAATATTCGTCTAGATCACAGCACGTGGAAACGGCGAAGGCTCGCTGTACACCACGGGAAAGCTCGGCGCGGCGCTTCTCGGCGAAATAGAGCCCGCAGCGTTCCTTCATCAATATGCTGAAGCGCAGATAGTCCCCATATCCAAGTTGGGAAGATTCTGCGTCGAGGTGATTTCCTTCTGGCGTCATTTTTTACTCGTGTGCTTTGAATGCAGACAATCTTCTGTTCTCAGGCTCTCTCTCCCACTTCTCCCTCAAATTCGTCCCCCTCTTCGGGCATTATGTCCATCGCCTGGGCCAGCGCCTCCACCTGCTGAGGCTGAAAGAGGTGATCGAGGTCAAGCAAGAGCACCGTCTCCCCTTGATTATAGGTCAGCCCTTGCAGGATGTTGGCTTCTCCCATTCCTTCCGGCAAGATGTCTGTCGGGCGCTTGATGTGCTTTTCGGCGAAGTGGAAAACGTCCAGCACTTCATCCACAATCAGCCCGACATCCATCTCCCTGCTCTGGGTGAGGATAATGGGAGTGTGTAGTCGCCTTGGAGTCGCACGCTGGCCAATGTGGCGGCCTAGATTGATCACGGGTACCATCTCGCCGTTAACATTGACGATCCCCTCCACCGCCTCGCTGACCTGGGGGAGGGGCGAGATAGTCACCATCGGTATGATCTGCATGATCACCTCGACTGGCAACGCATAACTTTGCCGCTCCAGACGGAAGAGAAGCAAGTGGCGTTGCCTTGAACTTTCCAATGGCATAATTGTTCTCCCTGGCAAATTGTAGTAGCGTCATCCGCCATTCACAGTATATCACAGAAGGGAAACCGTTTGAGTTCCAGAGCCATATTCTCATGTTACGATTTCGTTACAGCAATCCGCAACCCGCTTTTGCCAAGCCTCCTAAAATGGAGTATACTTTGGCCCGTGATGATCCTCCAGACACCCGCCCCGCGAGCCCTTATCATTGGAGCCGGCATCGGGGGTATGCAAGCCGCTCTTGACATCGCAAACGCCGGTTATGAAGTTCTTCTGGTCGAAAGCCTCCCTTCCATCGGTGGACGCATGGCCCAGCTCTCCGAGACCTTTCCCACCCTCGATTGCGCCCAATGCATCCTCACCCCGCGCACCGTCGAGGTGGGCCATCATCCCAACATCAAGCTGCTGACCTACTCCGAGGTGCTCTCCGTTCTGCCGCTCGATCAGTCCGCCGATCTCCCAACTTACCAAGTCCGCATCCGCCGTCAGCCCTCCTACGTGGACTGGAGCGTTTGCACCGGCTGCGGACTTTGCCAGGAAAAATGCCCCACCAAAGTGGACTCCGATTTCGAGCGGGGGATGGGGCCGCGCAAGGCGATTTACACCCTCTCACCCCAAGCGGTGCCTAACAAACCCATCATCGACCCCGATCATTGCATCTATTTCCAGCGCGGGCGCTGCCGCCTCTGCGAGAAACTCTGCCCCGTGGGCGCCATCGACTACGAGCAAACGGAGAGCTTCGTTGAGGAGCAGGTCAACGCCATCATTTTGGCCCCCGGCTACGATCTCTACAGCCTGGAGCGCATGCCGGAATACGGCGGCGGAGATGTGCCGGATGTGATAGACGCGCTCTCTTTCGAGCGCCTCCTCTCCTCCTCCGGCCCCACGGCGGGCAAAGTCCGCCGCCCCTCCGATCAGAAAATCCCGCGCGAACTGGTTTTCATCCAGTGCGCCGGCTCCAGGGAGCCCTCAAAGCACATGCCCTATTGCTCCAAAATCTGTTGCATGTACACCGCCAAGCAGGCCATCCTCTACAGCCACCGCGTCCACGAGGGTCAAGCCTACATCTTCTACATCGACATCCGCGCCTCCGGCAAGGGCTACGATGAATTCACCCAGCGGGCGATGGAGGATGACGGTGTGGTTTACCTGCGCGGTAAAGTCTCCCGCCTCTTCCGCCGAGGGGATAAGGTGATCGTTTGGGGCTCCGACACGCTCAGCGGGCAGCAAGTGCAAATCGCCGCCGATCTGGTGGTGGTGGCCCCCGCGATGTGCCCGCGCCCTTCCACGCTTCGCCTGGCCGAGATGATGGAATTGCCGACCGACGAGCACGGCTGGCTCCTGCCGCTCGATTCAAACACCCATCCGGTGGAGACCAACCGCGCGGGCGTCTTCCTCGCCGGCGCCGCCACCGGCCCCATGGACATCCCAGAAACGGTGGCCCAGGCCAGCGGCGCCGCGGCCAAGGTGCTCAAATTATTCTCTCGATCCGCCGGGGAACAGGAGGCGGAGTGATGTCTCGCATCGGCGTCTTCGTCTGTCACTGCGGGCTCAACATCGCCAGCACCGTGGACGTGGAGCGCGTGGCCGAGACGCTGCGCCATTATCCCGGCGTGGCCTTCGCCGCCGACTACAAATATATGTGCTCCGATCCAGGCCAAGCGCTCATTCAGCGGTCCATCCGGGAACATAACCTGGACGGCGTCGTCGTCGCCGCTTGCTCCCCTGCCATGCACGAAACCACCTTCCGCAAGGCCGCCGACGAGGCCGGCCTGAACGCCTACCGCGTGGAGATCGCCAACATCCGCGAGCAAATCTCCTGGCCCCATCGAGACGAGCCACAGGCAGCGACTCGCAAGGCCATCGAGACCGTGCGCAGCCTTGTGGAGAAAGTGCGCGGCGATGAGCCCTTGACGCCGCTCACACTGCCCATCGTCAAGCGGGCGCTGGTCGTCGGCGGCGGCATCGCCGGGCTGACCGCCGCGCTCGACATCGCCGAGGCCGGTTACCCCGTGGTGCTCGTCGAGCGCTCCCAACGCCTCGGCGGTCGCATGGCGCAACATTCGCCCCTCTACCTCAACTTCGACGATGGCGCCGCTTTGTTGCAGGAATATGTCCAAGCGGTCACCGATCACCCGCGCATCGAAGTTCTGCTGGGCGCCGAGGTTACGGACTTCGAGGGTTATGTGGGCAATTTCAGCGTAAAAATCGGTGACCGGGGAAGTTGGGATGTCGGCGCCGTCGTGCTCGCCACCGGCTTCGATCTCTACCCCAAGGCGAGGATGACCGAGTACGGCGGCGGGCGGTATGCGGACGTAGTGGATAGCCTGGAGTTTGAGCAAATGCTGCAATCGGGTGAGATCCGCCGCCCCTCCGATGGCCGCAAGCCCAGGGAAATCGTCTGGGTGCAATGTTCCGGCTCTCGCGCCCCTGAACGTCACCGCCCCTATTGCTCCAAAATCTGCTGCATGTATGTCGCCAAACAGACCATCGCCTACCTCCGCGCCGTCCCGGAGGGCCAGGCCTACGTCTTCTACATCGACATCCGCTCCCAGGGTCGGGGATATGATGAATTCGTCCAGCGGGCGATGGAGGAGTTCGACGTCGTCTATCTGCGCGGTAAAGTCTCCAAGATCGTCCAGGCGGGCCCACGCTTGGAGGTCTGGGGCGCCGATACCTTGAGTGGGAAATCGGTGCGCATGGGGGCCGACATGGTGGTGCTGGCGATGGCAGCGGTGCCCAGCGCGGGCAGCGCGGCTCTGGCACGGTTAATGCGCGTCGCCACCGACGAGAACGGCTTCCTCGCCGAGGCCCATCCCAAGCTACGCCCGGTCGAGAGCATCACAGCCGGCGTCTACCTGGCCGGCGCGGCCCAATTTCCCAAGGACATCCCGGAGACGGTGGCCCAGGCCGCCGGCGCCGCGGCCAAAGTGCTCCAGCTCTTCGCCCGGCGCGAGATGGTATCCGAGCCGACCGTCGCCGTCGTGGACCCCATGCGCTGCGTCGGCTGTGGATTGTGCGTGCCGGCCTGTCCCTACGAGGCCCGCGAGCTTCATCCCTGGAAGAAACTGGCGACCGTCAACGCCGCCCTCTGCCAAGGCTGCGGGGCATGCGCAGTCGTCTGCCGAAACAAGGCCACCACCGTGCGCAATTTATCCACGGGCCAGGTGCTGTCGATGATGGAGGCGGTTCTGAAAGGTTCGCTATGAAATTTGATCTAATAGTCGTCGGGGCGGGGCTGACCGGCATGACGGCGGCCCACCATCTGGCCGAGTGGGGCGCTCGTGTCCTGCTGATAGATAGCGCACCCCATATCGGCGGCGCTTTCCTGCTCCTCGATCACACCTTCACCACCGATTCCTGCGGCCTCTGCCTCGCGCTGCCGCGCCAACCCTCCTACTGCCCCACCATCGCTTCTGACTTGCACCCGCGCATCACCATCCGGCCTCAAACCACATTGACCTCCCTGGAGGGCGAGCCCGGTCACTTCGTCGCTACGCTGCGCCGGGGGCCTCGCTACGTCGATCCGGAGCTTTGCGATAACTGCGGAGCTTGTGCGGCTGTCTGCCCCGTCACGAGAGAATCGGCCCCCTATGCCTACCCGCGTTCCGCCAAGGCCATTTATCCGCCGCCGCCCCGTGCCGTGCCCTTCACCTACGCGCTCGACCCGGAGGCCTGCACGCGCTGTGGCGCTTGCGTGGAGGCCTGCCCGCGCGGCGCGATTGATCTGGCGGCGGCCTCGATTACAGAGTCTGTCGAGATCGGCGCGTTGGTGCTGGCGCCGGGCTTCGCTCCCTTCGACGCCGCCCGTGCGCTCGAATATGGCTGGGGCCGTTGTGCCAACGTGCTCACCAGCCTTGAGTTCGAGCGCATGCTCAACCGCTCCGGTCCGACCGGCGGAGCCATCCGCCGCCCCTCCGATGGGCAGCCGCCGCGCCGCATCGCCTTCATCCAGTGCGTCGGCTCCCGCAGCGAGGCGCTGGGCCGGCCCTATTGCTCCACCTCATGCTGCATGATCACGGCCAAACAGGTCGGGCTGACCCAGGATGTCGCGCCGGGGAGCGAGACGACCGTCTTCACGATGGACGTGCGCACGGCGGGCAAGGGATATGAGCGTTACTTCCAGCGCGTGGCGGCCCGCCCGGGCGTGACTTATCGGCGCTCCCGACCGGCGGCGGTGCATGAGATCCCCCAGAGCCGTAACTTGCGCCTGCTCACCTCGGCGGGCGAGGAGGAATTCGATCTGGTGGTGCTGGCGGTTGGGATGGGACCGGCGGATGGCCTGCGCGAGCTGGCCGTCAGCCTCGATGTTGATGTCGATCAGCACGGCTTCATCCGCTCCGGCGACGATGGCCCTGGCACCACCTCACAACCGGGCATCTTCGCTGCCGGGGCTGGCCTGGCCCCCACCGATGTCCCGGAGACGGTGACCCAGGCCGAGGCCGCCGCCGCGCTGGCCGTGTCGCTGATTGCGTCGCTTCCCGTACAAAATGCGGACGGGCGGGC
>CAZDYW010000092.1:5019-8639 GCA_964509655.1 uncultured Anaerolineales bacterium | reverse complement strand
ACACAAAGCCCTTGTGTTCATTGCAATAACGGCCATCGTCGCCTTGAGCCTGATTGTGGCTCACGGGGCCCTGGCCGGTGGATCGCTCGCGCCTGCGTTCCAATCAGGCCCGCCAGTAAAACTCGACGGATCTGGCGCCTCATTCAGCGCGGTGGACGGCTCCACCGCCAGCGGTGGCGATTTTACCTTCCAGCCGAGCAGCTTCCCCCCCAACCGGCTGACCCAGGCCGATGTGGAAAATATGCGCGATTGGGACACCGACCCCGGCCACATCGGTGTGCCCGGCATTGATAACGGCACCGTCCACGCCCTGGCCGTGGCCGGGGATGGCACCGTCTACGTCGGCGGGGACTTCACCGACGCTGGCGGCGTGGCGGCGGCCGACTATATCGCCCAGTGGAACGCGGACGGCTGGTCAGCCTTGGGCAGCGACATCACCGGCCCGGTCTATGCCCTCGCCATTCAGGGCAGCGATGTCTACGTCGGCGGCGATTTCAGCGACCCCGACTTTGGCACCTATCCCATCAACAACTTTGCCCGCTGGAATGGCAGCAGATGGTGGCCGCTTCGAGGCGGCGTCAACGGTCCGGTCAACGCCATCGCCATCGCCGGTGACGGCGATGTCTATCTGGGCGGAGATTTCACCGAGGCGGTAAACAGTGGCACAACCGTGAACGGGATCGCCCTCTGGGACGGCTCGTGGCATGATGTGGACGGCGGCGTCACCAATGTTTTCTACAACGCTGGCACTGTGAACGCCCTCGCGGTCAGCGGCGCGGACGTCTACGTTGGCGGCGATTTCGATTACGCAGGTGGCGACGCGGCGCACTACGTCGCCCGCTGGGACAGCGACGCTAGCCAATGGGAAGGTCTGGGCTCCACGCTGGACTACGAGGTGGATGGCCTGGACACCAACGGCAGCGAACTTTACGTCGCGGCACGAACCAACCTCAACGGCGGCTTTCGCTTCTACCAATACAGTTTGGCGGACGAGACCTGGTTGCAACTGGCCGAATGCGCCAACCCCGGTTCCGACGACGAGCGTATCTATGCCGTCGCCGCTAGCCAGAACAACATTTTTGTCGGGGGCCGGTTCAGCGCGATTGGCGGGACGAGCGCCAACTGGATCGCTCACTGGAACAGCCGCGATGAGACCTGGTCGGTGATGGGCAGCGGGATGAGCGGCTCCACCGGCCTGGATGACGGCGTCCGCGCCCTGGCGCTCGACGGCCCCAACCTGTACGCCGGGGGCACGTTCGACCAGGCCGACGGCGAGGAGGCGAACCGGCTTGCCCACTGGGTGCAGCACATCGCCGACCTGGGGCTGGTTCAGCGTGTCTCGCCTACCGGCACGGTCTATGCCGGAGAATACATCACCTATGAGGTCACGCTGATGCACCACGGCTACCACCAGGCCACGGACGTGTTGCTGGAGGACGGGCTGCCCGCTGGCGTGAATTTTGAAAGCGCGTCCGATGAAGGCGTCTATGATTCGGATGCGCACACCGTCCGCTGGGAGTGGGCGACGCTGGCTGCCGAAAGTCGCGCCAACCGTCGCGTCGTGGCCCTCGTGCCCGGCGACACGCCCACCGGTACGCTCCTGACGAACGTCGCCGACGTGGAGGCGGATCAGTACGACCCGGCGTTGAGCGCCGTCTTCCCCGCCAACAACGATTACCTCGTCACGAACACGGTCCACGCCAAAGCGGTACTGGAGCTCGGCAAGAACGCGCCCGCCACAGGTGACGTCGGCGACGTTCTCGCCTACACGCTGGTCGTGACGAACACTGGTCCTTCTGCTGCCAGCAACGTCACGCTGGTCGACACGCTGCCGCCCGGCGTCTGGTTCGACGCGGCCTCGGCGGCCTGCAACGAGAACGACACGCAGGTCACCTGCGGCCTGGGAGCGATGCCCCCCAGCGGGCCGGACAGCGTCAAGACGGTCACTATCGAAGTCGTCCCCTACGTCGCGGGCGTCTTGACGAACACGGCCCAGGCCGCTGCACCGGAGGCGGAGCAGACGGTCACTGCCACGGCAACCACCGAGGTCAGCGGCACGGTCGGTTTGAACATCATGAAGACGGACGGCCTCAGCGAGGTAGGGCTGAACGAGCCTCTGATCTACACCATCCGCGCATGGAACAGCGGCGGCGCTGCGGTGCCCAACGTGTCCATCACCGACACGCTGCCGACGACCGTCACCTTGCGCTCGGTAGACATCAGCAAGGGGACGTGCAGCGGCTCCTCGACCATCATCTGTGACGTCGGCACGCTGGACAGCGCCGAACAAGTTACCGTCACCATCCGCGTGACCCCCACCGTAGAGGGAAGGCTCTTCAACACGGCCCAGGTCGGCGGCGAGTCGATGGAGACAAAGTCCGACGACGATGCTGACACGTGGGTCAGGAACGTGGCCGACCTGCAACTGACCAAGAGCGGCCCCGGCACGGCGACGACGGGACAGCCCTTCGGCTATCAGATCAGCGTCGTCAACGACGGCCCCGCCTCCACCAGCGACGTGGTTCTGACCGACGATCTGCCCGATGGACTCTACCTGAACTCGGTGGTGAGCACGGCTGAAGGTTCAGCCGTGGTGACGTGCGCCTCGAGCGGCGGCCCCGAATCGGCCCTCGTCGAGTGCGACATCGGAGAGATGGCGAACGGGCAGCGGGTGGACGTGACGCTCAACGTTACGCCGCTGGGACCGGACATCATCAGCAACACCGCCAGCGTCACCAGCCCCAAGACCGACGACGAGCCGGACAACAACCAGGAGATGGTGGAGACCACGATCCAGGCCGGTGACATCCAGACCGACACGGTGGACGGGTTAACCATCACGGCCTACGTCTTCATCGACCTGGGCGGCGGCCAGAAGCGGGCCTACGGCGTCCTATCGCTGGGCGAGCACTTTTATATGGCCGGCCCCAACGATTCGGTCATCTTCGACAGCGACAGCCTGACCGGCACCGGCACGTTGGCGCTGAAAACGGGTGAGCTGCCCGTCTTTGACGGCGAGTTCACCGCTGCGGCTCCTGGCTGGGACCTGACCTTCGTCAGCGGCGGATCGGCCCTGCCCCACCTGGCGGGCTTTACGTTGGATAGCAGCGACTTGAGCGGCGTGAACCTGCTCTCGGGCCAGATCGGCGGCTCGACCTCGGAGCTGCGCCTGGAGCCGCCAGGATGCAGCGCCATCGTGGCAGCCGATTTTACTATCACGCCCGGCCCGGTCTTCAGCGGCACCGTCACGAACCCCTTCACCATGGTGGCGAATGCCTTTAACCTGGAGGCGCCGAGCGGCGCGACGCTATCGAACGATGGCGTCACCGCCGAGCCTGTCAACCTGGTGCTGCCCACTTACTTCGGCGCGGGCGTCGTCGAGGGCGCTTCACTGCTGGTCAAGCCTGACAGTCTGCGGCTGGGCGGGGTGGTGGGCGTCGGCTTCGACTTGCCCGATCTGCGCTTCGACAATCAAGATACGCTGGTGATCAAGAACGCCGAGGGGGTGCTGGTTCGCAAGGGCGATGCCTACGTGATCGTTATGCGCAACGGCGAGCTGCACGTCACTTTGCCCGGCAACACGCCCATCATCCCGCTGGGCGAGGTGCGGCTCAACAGCA